>NZ_JANSHQ010000249.1:0-9766 GCF_047461715.1 Synechococcus sp. R8-2
GGCTTGCCCCATCTGTGGGAACAGACTTGAGTAAATCTTGTCCCTCCTGGTGCCATTCCAGAGCCTGCTCTCGGCTATAGGGGACCCAGAAGCTGGAGCAAGATTTCAGCCATTCTTCCACCTCCTCCACTGTAGCGATCCTAGGTTGGGCAGCAGCGTGAATGGGGACACAGCGGGGATCCTTGCTTACCCTTCTAGCCAGCTCTTTGTAGCGCTCAGGATGAGCTTCTATGCTGTAGATGCGAACAGAGTTGGGAAGGGCGTAGCGCAAAACAGCTGTGGATCCTTCTCCACTACTGGCCCCTACCTCGACCACCACCCGCAGGGAGGGATCCCTGCAAATTTCTGCAAGAGCTGCTCCAAAAGGCTCATCTAGCCGGATTTCTGGTGGGATATACCACTCTGGCCAGGCGGAGTCGCCGTTCCGTTTCTGATTGACCCAGTGGCCATACGCAGCAGCAGCTTCTCGATGATAGAAGGAACTGGCTGTGGGTAAAAAGGCATCAGCCTCCTCCTGAGAGAGGTCACGAAGGTATTGAGTAACCTGAAATAGCCACAGGCGCGCCACTTCCTCGCCTGTCTGGGGATCGTAAAGAGAGTTGATAAAGGCATTTGGAGGCCAATCTTCTAGAATTTGCTTCAATACTAACCACACCCAATCCTCTTCCCCAGCTCTAGCGAAGCAGTCAAGGCTGTGCGCCAGCAGCTGAAGTCTATGGTGGTGGTGTACAGGAAGCTTTAGGGCTTCCTCCCGCATGCGTTCTGCAACAGGTTGATAGACAATCGACAGAACTTGCAAAAGTCGCTTTGTCTGTGGCCACAATAACCCTTCTAGAGATCCACCCCTGTACCTTTCTGCAAACTCAGGAGCGATGGAAAGAGCAATGGTCTCTAGGAGAATTGAGGGAATACTTTCTTGTTCGGCCTGGGCAAAAAAGGCAGAGTAGGATCCTTGCCAAAATAAAGTTCCCAGCTGTTCAAAGTTGGTGGCTTGCGTCACAGCTAATGACCCCCATTGCTCTTCCTGCTAGAGAGAAGGAGTAGCTCTGCTTAAGCTCAAGCATAGCAAGGATTGCAACTTCTGGCAAAGGGAGAAGTGTCATTGCCTGGGGAAAAGCAACATGTACAGGAAAGCTTCAAGTTTGTTGCAGGAAATGTTCAACTGATAACTATTCCTGTCTTGGCTGCTATCGCCGCGGGGCAAGCATTTCGTGGACTTTGGTTCACTACAGCTCCTCCAGGCCGAGTTTGGGATCTTATTACGCTACAGCCTATTAAGAGGCTACAGGATACAGCTGTAAGCCTGCCTGTTCTGGACTCATCGGAATCAAGCCTCAGAAACACGACGTTTTGTATCCCTTGATCTGTGAACAGGCCGTAGGTTTACTCACAATTTAGACTATCTTGTTAGACTATCTTAACTTGTGCTAGAGTGGAACGTTTTTTCACTTACAGAAAATTTGGGTTTGCAGGCTCATGCCTAGATGCTACGATTGGCTATATCCACTAGCTGCTTAGGTAGCCGCCATGCAAGTCCAGCTTCATTCTCGGCTGCGCCCTCTCTCCCTTACGTTGATGGCGGTGGGGGGCTCTTGGCTCCTGGGATCCTGCCAACTCAGAGGGCCACAGGTACAGTTGCCCGGCGATGTTCTGCCGGAAACCGCGCTGGTTCCCCAGTCGGCGCCCCTGGTGCTGACCTTTTCTACCCAACCGGAAGAATCTTTTCGCACTCACCCTGACCTTTTGGCCCAGTGGGAGAGCTGGACGGCAGAAGCTTTGGCTGAAACCGGCAAGGAGTTCTCTCGGGAAGAGATGCAAGCTTGGGCTGGCGAGCAATTCACGATGGCAGTGGTGATCCCCAATCTGGTGCCCGGAGCTGCCGAGCCGGTGCCTGGGATCCTGTTTGGAGCCAGCACCCGCAACGCTGATTTGTCTGGGCAATTCTTGGCCCAGGTGCGGCAACAGGCAGCAGCAGAAGGGGCGAACTTCGAGCAGCGCCAGGAGCAGGGGGTCACCCTCTATGTGCAAACCAACGGAGAGCCGGGCGAGCGATGGGTAACTGCTGAGTTTGGCAACCGCTTTGTGGCAGTGGCCAACGACCCGAGGGTGATGCAGCAGGCGATTGCTGTGTATCGCGGCGAAGCAGAGCCGATTGGCCGCTCCGAAAGTTTCCGCACCGCTGTTGGCGATCTGTATAAGAGCGGCACGCTGGCCTTTGCCTACTTCAACTTCCAGGCTTTGCAGGAGGATCCCGAGTCTTTCCAAGACTGGATGCAGGATTTGGATCCGGCGACGCTGGGATCCCTGCAACCCCTGCGCTCTTTGGCCATGGCTGCCCACTGGCAAGAGCAGGGCCTACGGCTGCGCATGTTGACCCAGACCGATCCGAAAACCCAGGTGCAGGGGGGGTGGCAACCGGCTCGCGGCGAACTTATTCAGCGGCTGCCCGGCAATGCCCTGGCGGTGCTGACCACCCAACAGATCGCCCAGCGCTGGCAAGCCGTTATGCCTGAGCTGGAGAAAGATCCGCCGGTCAAGGAGTCGTTAGAGGAGCTGCGGGCTGAGTTTCGCGCCAATACCCGTCTGGACTTGGAAAAAGATCTGCTGGCTTGGATGGATGGGGAGATGGCCCTGCTGGTGGCACCGGATGCCCAAGCCCATCCCCTGTTGCAGGGCATGGGAGCAGCCTTGGTGATCGAGACCAGCCAAAAAGACAAGGCCAACGCGGCCCTGACTCAGTTGGATCGGCTGGCCCAAGAATCGGGAGTAGGGGTAACGGAAGCCGGTGGGCAGGTGATCTGGGCGGATCCCTTGTTCAACCGACCGCTTCTGGTGCGGGCTTGGGAAGGCAACTACCTGATCGTTACCACCAGCACGGCAGCACTGCAAACGCTTGCCCAACGCCAGGGCAATTTGCTCCCTCGAACTGAGCCGCTGAAGACCCTCTACGATCAGTTGCCCAAGCCCAACTACGGCTACTTTTTGCTGAATTGGCAAGGGATCCGCACAGTGCTGGAGGCTACGCTGCCGGGCGGTTTGGCAAGCTTAGAGCCGGAGGCCCGCGAGCTGCTGACCCGCGTCGATGGGCTGGGCATTACCAGCTACCCTGCCGGGGATCACGCCTTTGGGTTGGAGCTGCTGGTTACTGTGCCACCAAAGCCCCAGCGATAAAACCGTGTCTCACGTTCTTCAGTCTTCCTAGGGGTTGGGGGTGAGGGCTATAGCCGAATTAGGCCATAGGTAAGGGCATAGCGAACCAGCTCGGTGCGGCTGCTGGTGCCCGTCTTGTTCAGCAGGCGGGTCACGTATTTTTCCACGTTGCGCACGCTGGTCTGCAGTTGCTTGGCGATCTCCTTGTTCATCAGCCCTTCTGCCACTTTTTCCAATACCTGTCGCTCGCGCGGCGTCAGCTCTACCTTGATGGGTGGGGGCAGGGGGGTGGGGGCAGAGGTCTGGGCAGGCGTGGCTGTGGCAAGGGTGCGCTCCGACAGCAGGGCGCGAATCGAGGCCAGCTCGCGGGCCACCACCTCCGAAGGGCTGGCAGCGCGGGATCGCTCAATGAGATTGGAGACGATGGCCACCAGCTCCTCCGGATCGAAGGGCTTGGGCAAATAGGCATCGACACCGGCCCGGTAACCCTGGATGCGGTCGGCGGTCATCCCCTTGGCGGTGAGGAACACCACCGGCAGATGGCTGTAGGGCTCGAGTTTTCGCAGTTGGGCCAAAAATTGATAGCCATCCATGCCCGGCATCATGATGTCGGAGATGATCAACTGAGGCTGGGCCGTGCTGAGCAGTTGCAGAGCCTGCTGGGCGTTGGCCGCCGGGATCACCTCAAAGCCGCTGTCTTCTAGGTAGGCTTGCACCGCTTCCCGTAAGCCGGGTTCATCATCTACTAGCAGAATGCGGGCTGCTGGACTGGCAGCAGGGGGTTCGGGTTTGGCTGGGGGAGAAGAGGCCATCTGCAGCTCCTGGGTAGCGTTCAAGCGTTTGGCGGCACCTGCCATCCCATATCTCTACAATCTTCCTACTAACCTGTGGGCAATCTCAGGCAAAAACAGGAGCCTTGGGGAGAGCTTTCCACCTGGAGATCTCCGCCCATCCGGGTGGCCAAGTCGCGGCTGATGGCCAACCCCAGCCCCTGCCCCGGCTTAGAAAGATCTGCCCGAAAAAAGGGGTCGAAGATCCGCTCCAGGTTCTCAGGGTGGATGCCGGGGCCGTTGTCGCAGACGGCAACGAACACTTCCCGTTGCGAAGCAGTTGAGGGATCTTCACCCAACTCCACCCTCAGCCGGATCTCACCCGGGGGCGGGGTGTACTTGCAAGCGTTGTCGATCAAGTTATCAAGCACCTGCCGCAGGGCACGCGGATCGGCTTGTACAGGGGGTAGGGAAGGGGGCAGAACGGCTTGAAAGTGGTGTCCCTGGGTTTCGGCCAAGGCTTGATAGATGGGGATCCACTCCCGCAGCAGGTCGGCCAAGGAGAGGGGCTGAAGCTGGAGGGGGGCCGGGATCCCGTCCAAACGCTCGAACTCCGCCAGCAGCTCCTGCAAATGCTTGCACTCCTGTTCAATGCTCAGGCCAATCCAGTGGTTGCGATCCTCGGGGGGCAAGCGTTTTTGCAATAACTTGGCCAGCGTGCTCAGGGCGGTGAGAGGATTGCGCATTTCGTGAAGCAAAGTGGAAAGCTGCTGGGCAGAAAGAGTGACCCCCTTAACCTTGGGTTCTCCGGCTCCGCAGACGGGTTCAGGCTCTGGATGGTGTTCAGCAACTTTTCTGGCTCTCGGCATGGATCCAATCCCTAGACTCTCCCGGCGCTGGCAGATCGATCCTAGCCCCATCTTCCCTGGGTTCCGCCACATCAGCGTTGAGACGGTATCGGGATCCCAACTGGGTGGCTTATAGCTGGCGGGGCAGGTAGATGTTGAGAACTTCCCCCCGACGGGCGCGGTGGCGCACGGTGAGGTAGCCCCCCAAGGCGCGGAACAGAGTTTGGGTGACGGGAAGGCTGAGGCTCACTGCACCGGTATCCGGCTGCACGACCAACAACTGCCCAATCGCCTGAGGGGATTTGGGCTCTGAGGCAACAGTGGCGTCGCTGCCCTCAGGGGTGTTGACCTGAAACTGAAGTTTGACCAGCTCCCCTGCGCTGACCAACTGGGCGCGAATGTGGCTGCCAGCCGGCGTGCTGCGGGCAATGCGGTCGACCATGCCAAACAGCACCGCTTCCAGCGCCTTGGGATCGCTGACCACATCCGGCAGCTCATCGGGAATCTCCAACTCCAGTTGGGATCCCCGCCGTTCCACCTGCTCCTGCCAGCGAGGCAGGTTTTGCCGCACCAAGTCCACCAGCGCAATGGGCTCTAGCTGAAGCCGACGCCCCTCCTGTGGGGTAGCAGCGGGCATCACCGTTTCTGTAGCCTGGAAAAACAGCCCGAAGCGGTTGATTTGCTCGGTACATTCGCGGTCAATTTTCTCCACGTATTCCCGTACCCGCGGCGGCAGATCGCACCGCTTCAGGATGAGACTAACCAAGGTGCGGATGGTGCTGAGGGGCGTCTGGATCTCGTGGATGAGAGCCCGCAACAGTTCTGCCTCCGAAAGGCTGTTCTGTTGGCCTTGACCGGCAGGCTGGCCATGGGAAGGAGGAGACCGCCGCTTCTGCCAATCTTCTGGCCGGGTTGTGGGCGCAGGGGAGTTCTCGGCTCTGGCGGGGGGTAAGCGAGCGGGCGGGGATCCCGACTCGGCCAGGTTTCCCAGCAGAAGAAGGCTGCTGAAGCGGGCCAGCACCCGCACATGAGGCTCCATGAGGGGATGGTGCTTGATCAGCTCCTGCCAGAAGGGCAAGCGATCCGGCCTACCCTGTTGAACCCGCTGCTCTAGGATCTGCCAAGCCCGATGCACCACTTCCGGCTCAAAAGACACCATCATCCCCCTCTGCCGCGTGTGGGGGTGATGCCCTTGGGCGGCCACCGCCGAAAAAACAGGGGTGAGCACCAGCAAAAAAGGCTCCTCCACCAGGGGATCCTGCGGCAGGAGAGGGATCACCGTCTGGCCAGGGGTCAGAATCGACTCGGGGGACAAGTCGGGGGTAAACAGCCAGGGATCTTCACGGGCCAGCTCCCGCAGCTTCAGGTTCGGTTCTGGAGCGTCAATGGGCGACGGCAGTTGAGGCAGCGGATCCCGAACCACCCAGGGGGGCCACCAAGACACCGGCCCACCGATCACCACCCCAAACTGTCCAACTTCTTGCCATAGCTGGAGCAGGGCTGCCACCGTCTGCTGCCAGGAGCGCTCTCCTGCCCCCGGCAACCATTCCGGCAAGGGCAGATCGGCCCACAAAGCTTCCATCAAGGACAGAAATCGGCGGCTGTTCACGGATCTCTTTGACCCATCCTTCCCTTGTAGGGTAGCGGTTGTGGCCCCTCTGGGGCAGGGGAAAACCTCACCTTTTCCGGGGCGGATCCCCGTCTCACTCAGGGACAAGAATCCTCGTCCTCATACGGTAGCGAGTCTGTCCAATCAGCCTACCCGTCCATCCGGCAGAGTTGCCCCGCGCAAATTGGCCCCGCTGAGGTTGGCTGTGCTCAGATCGGCTCGGGTTAGGATTGCCTCGCCGAGATCGGCATTTTCCAGGTTGGTGCGGCCCAAATAGGCATCCACCAGGTTGGCACACCGCAAATCGGCCCCGGCCAGATTGGCCCGACTGAGATCCGTCCGCGCCAGTTTGGCCGAGCACAAAGAACTCGCGGAAAGATCGGCCCCGGCCAGATCCGCCTCGCTTAAGTTGGCCTCTGTCAAATTCACCTGGCGAAGTATCGCCTCCTTCAAGTTGGCCCGCGCCATCTGCGCCCCTTGCAGGTCTGCCCCCAAAAAAGAAACCCCCCTCAGGTCGGTCTCGCTCAGGATGGCCCCTTGCAAACGGGCTTGCTGCAGATTGGCCCCTTGCAAGTTGGCTTTGATCAGACTGGCCTCTTTCAGGTTGGCCCCGCTCAGGTCGGCCCGCGTCAAATCCGCTCCCGACAGGTTGGCTCCGCTGAGATCGGCGCGGCTGAGGTTGGCGTTGCGCAGTACCGCTCCCCGGCGGCTATCGAAACGGAGATTGGCCCCCCGCAGGCAAGCCCCTCCCAAGTTGGCACTGGTGAGGTTGGCCCAGCGCAGATCCGCATCCAGCAGGTTGGCATCGATCAACAGGGCCAGCGTTAGGTTGGCCCCATGCAAATCTGCCCCTTGTAGGGTGGTGCCGTGCAACTGGGCATCTCTGAGATCCGCCTCGCTCAAGTCCGCCTGGCTGAGGTTGGCCCCACCAAGGTTAGCCCCGACGAGGTTGGCCTTCTGCAGCTTGGCCCGCCCCAAGAAGGCGAAGATCAAATTGGCACTGTGCAGGTTTGCTTGGGAGAGATCCACCCCGATCAAATCGGCCCGGCTCAGGTCAAGGGCGGCCAGGTTTTCGCCGGCAAAGTTGATCCGTCCTGCCCGGTAAAGCCGAAGCAGATCCTTGGCATCCATAGAAGAGAGGGGAGAGCTCAGAGAAGTGAGAGAGGAGCTGCACTGGTGGTTATTCTAGATAAGGATCCGGGCGTTTCCCCAGCACTCTGCGCAGCTGATCGCCAGTGTTGAACGGGATCCCCAAACAGCGGGTTTGAGCTTCAAACCAGCCCGAACAGACGGCGCTCTGCCTCCTCCATGCGATCCAAGAAAGCAGCAAATTTGGTGGAGATCTCCCCCACTTCCTGCAAAAAGGCGCGTAGTGTTTGGTACTTGAGAACCAAGGCTTCCTCTAGGGTGCAGGTTTGGAACTGCTCATCCAACGCCTTGCCCAACTCGCTCAGGGCCTGTTCGATAGCAGTTTTGACAGAGCCGACGCTGCGCCGCACCAAACGCATCACCTCCTGCTCCAACTGCGGCTTTTGCTGGGCCAGCTCGCTGCTGGCCAACACCTGTCTTAGGGAAGCATAGGGATCCGCCAGCTCAGCGGGCATTTCGGTAACCGCCTCCGGCAGAGCCTGTTTTGCATTGCTGACGTGAGGGGGCTGCACCAAGCGCCACTCCGATTGTTCTAGCTTTTTCACAATCCCCATGAACATTGCGGCGGATCCCTCGACATCCCTCAAGAAGCCGCGCAGCACTTGGTGTTTGAGGGTCAGATATTGGACGGGATCCTCATCCTGTAGCCCTTCGTCCAGGGCATTGCCCAACTCGCTTAGGGTGTTCTCGATGGCAACCATCAGGGATCCGGCGCTGCGATGGAGCAGTTGGCAGCAGGACTCTGGGATCTCCTGTCGCAGGTCAGAAGAGGGGCCGGGTGGTGTTGTCCAGGTTGCAAAAGCCAGAGGATCTGCAGGTTCTTCCTCATCTTCTGGGATCCCAGCGTCAATCCAAGTCATGGGGCTGGCCAGGGACTCTGCCTCGCCCGCGCGAGCGGCATCTTCGGTATTCAGCCAATCCAGATTGGCGGAGAGAGGCTCAGCAGCCAATCCTCCGCCGGGGAGGGTCGCTGGGGGCACGTCAACGTAAAGAGGCTTCAGCATCTGCAGCACAGCATTGGCGGCTTGGCCATCCTGATCCGGCTCCTGCAACTGCTGCACCGCCTCCTTCAGCCGGGCTTCCAGTTCTTGGGGGGAGGCGCAGGCATCGTAGAGGGCTCTGAGCAGCTCGTCCAGGCTGTAGCGCCGCAGGGCCGCCAACCCCTGCAGAGTAGGCTCTACTTTGTGGTACAAAGCCGTGAACAGAACCAGCTTGGCCCGCAAAGGGCTGGTTTGCCGCATCACCCCTGCCCGCAGCTCGAAGGGATCGTAGTCTTGCTTTTGCAGTTGCAGGCCGCCATATTCCAAGGACAAAACAGGCGAGGGCGTAGCCCAAACTGAGGGATCCGCTTGGGGCTGTTGATACAGGGGCTGTAGCTTGCTTAGCAGCATCTTGGCGATGCGAGCATACTCGGCTTTTTTGTTGATGCGGCTAATGGCATCTCGAAAGCGCTGGCCCAAAGCATCAAGGGTAGCGTGCTGGCGGCAGAGCTGCTCCAGCAGAGCTTTCAGGTCTATTTGGTTCAACTTGCTGACATCGCTTTCCCAAGTGCTGGTGCAGGCAAAGTAAACCAGCTTTTTCACTCGGTCTGCGTACCCGCCCTGCTGCACTTCTTGCACAACAAGGCCAAAGGGATCCGAGACAACCATAGGGAGCTGCTAAGCAGGAGTAGGTGGATCTAAGCTTACGAGGATCTTTGCGGTTTTTGAACAAGGACGGGTACCTTGCTGGGCAGAATAACACATCCTTCCCAGACCTGATGTTTGCCCAGGGATCCCCCAGCCATCAAGTGGGATTTAGCGGCCTGTTTTTTGCAGGGCTCTTTCCACCTGTACTACATGGCGGTTCAGTCCCAAGTTTTCCGCCGGGATCCCCAGGGCCAGGCCCACCAATTGTGGCAAATGCAGGATCGGGATCCCCAGCTTGCGCCCGATCACCTGTTCCACCTCCGGCTGCCGAGAGTCCAAGTTGAGGTGACACAGGGGACAGGGGGTAACCAAACAATCCGCTCCCGCCTCTGTTGCCTCTACGAGATGCCGGCCTGCCATCGAGAAAGACTGCTGCGGGGCGTAGCTGGAAATGGGCCAACCGCAACACTGGGTGCGCCCGCGATACCAAACGGGGGTGGCCCCCAAACGCTCGAAGAGATCCTCCATCAAATGGGGATCCCGCGCCACATCAAAGCGGGAGATGTCGTAGGCCCGCAACAGATAACACCCGTAGAAGGCAGCGCAGCGCAG
>NZ_JANSHQ010000250.1:0-2885 GCF_047461715.1 Synechococcus sp. R8-2
CTCAATCTAGTTTGAAATGACTGTAATTTACAAACAGGCTGTAACGGCTGCTACTTACAGCGGATGTTGCATCAGCCAGAAGCCGGCGAAAGACTGGGCCCTGAGATCGGTTTGAATGGCAAGAAAGTGGAGCCCCTGGGCCTGCTGCTGGCGCTGGGCAAAGACTTCTGCCTCTGTTCGCAGTGTTTCATCTCTCAATTGTGCAAACAGATAACAATCGTTGAGGCCCGCCTCGAGCAGTAGCCGTCCGTCTGCCACACTCAAGTAGGCGGGTTCCATACCGCTCATCCAGGCTGCCATCGGCAAAGCCCGCTGCGAGGTAATCACCAAGCCGGGAATGAGGGTGCTCCGCACCACTGGTGCCAATGTGTCGGGCGTCAAAGTGTCCCAGGCAACCGGAAAAAGCTCGCCAAATTCTATCGGCCAGGCGTCGGCTTCCCGCAGATCCTCAGCTCGCAAGGTCACGAAGGCCCAGCGTTCTCCCTGCAACTTGTCCGGCAGACGGATGGGATCCGGCGGATCCGGATCCACAGGAGGTTCGGGGCTGTAGGTAAACTGAGTCTCTTGAGGGTAAACCTGCTCTGCCCGTTCTCGCATCCAAGCTTTGAGGGTGTAAACGCGACGACTGGGCAGCATCGGGATCCCAACCGCATCGCAGGCCCGTTGCAGGATGGAACTCATGCGGGCTCGAAACACACGAATGGCCGAGGGAGGCTGGGGAGCCGCTTCGAGGTAGCTCCGCAACTGTCGTGCCACCCAGGTGCTATTCACCTCTTGGTTACTGCAATACTGCGCTTGGCGAAACCGGCCGGTGGGATCGCATACCAACAGCTCCCAAACCCTTCGGTTCTGCTCATCCCGCAGGGGGACGGCGTTGAAATCCATCTGCCAGATAGGGCCGCGCGCAGGGCCAGAACGCAGGGGTTGAGTGGCCAAAGGTTCCTCCTGTTTGCACTACATGCCACTTGAGCGGGCCGGGGATCGTTCGCGCGAGCGGTGGGAAGCACTGTCCCCGACCAAGGCCAATTCCCGCTCCCCGAAAATGGCGGAAGCGTTGCGGTAGTACTTAAACTCCAGCAGGTTATGGAAGGGATCCTGCAAAAAGAAGGTGCCATGCTCCAAGGGGGTGCCAACAAAGCGCCAGCGCGGCTCTTGATAAAAGGGCAAGGCCCGCGCCAAGGCACGGTCGGCCAGCGCCTGCCAATCCCCTTGGGTAGGGAAGATCAGGCCAAAATGACGAGGGTAGATGCCCCGCTGGGGCGTCAGCTCTTCGTGGGTGAGGTGGGCCACCAGTTGATGGCCGTACAGGTTAAAAATAACGGCAGCAGAGGTTTCTCGACCGATCTCACAGCCCAAGCCATCGCCGTAGTAGGCCTTGGCCAAGGCAATATCGGCAACTGGAAAGGCCAGATGAAAGCGGATGGGTTCCATAACGTCGCTCCTAAAAAGCCACCAAAAGTGCCCCACCAGCCAACATCAGAGCCAGCACCCCGAGCTGTGGGGCTTTTCCCCGGCTAATGGGATCCCCGCTCTTTTCAAGGTAGGCGATCTTAGAGCTGCTGCAAGGTGGGATCCCTTCCCGAGCCCGAGATAGACTATACGCCTTTGCGCAGGAGTGCCAACTGCTCGGATGCTATAACACTAGCTGGGGTGTTACCCCCGTGGCCCAGTCTGCAACAGACAACTCGGTGTGTTGAGAGCGTTGAAGAAAGGAAAGGGCAATCTTGGCTATGACCAGCATCTGGATTGAGCAGCGCCGCCGCGAGGATGAATCTCGCAACTTTTTTTGGATGGTGGCGCTGTCGCTGCTGCTGCACGTGCTGGTGCTGCTGGGATTGCTCCACTTGGGGCGGCTTCGGCTCACTCGCGAGCCAGAACAAGAAGCCATTGAGTTTATCCTTCTGGATCCAGAAGATCTGCAGCCCCCAGAGGAAGCAGATCTGGTTTCAGAAGTTGATTCCCGCGATGGGGGTGAGCGGGTAGAAGCCCCTCCGTCTCAAGGCAGTCCACCTCAATCTCAGGCCGCCCCTCCCCAGGAGGCCCCTCCGCCGCCGCCGCCAAGACCCCAACCACCGCCACCGCCTGCCCCTGTTCCACCACCACCTGCCCCGGCTGCAGTTGCCCTGGCAACCCCAACTCCAACCCCTCCACCCAAGCCCACGCCTACCCCAACCCCCGCTCCCCCTCAGCCCACCGCGACCCCGACTGCGGCACCGCCCCCTCCCACGCCTGTCCCCAGACCTACTCCGACCCAAACTCCACCGCCTGTGGCGGCTGCTCCCTCCCCAAGGCCCACTCCCCCGCCAACTGCGGAGCCCTTGCCCATACAGCCAAGCGAGCGGGTTTCGGATCCCAGCCAATTGGCTCCCGTTCCGCCCGCTCCGCAACCGGTGACAGAGGTTCTTCCCGCCCAGCGGCCCTCTGACTCTTCCCAGTTGGGGCCTCCGGTCAGTGCCTCTGCTCCCAGCAATGGAGCCGGGATCCAGGGCAGTGGAGCTAGTGGATTGGTCAACCCCACCCAATCCGCTCCCAATCCCCCCAGCGTGGCAGCGCGGGCCAATGTGGATTGGGGTCCTTGGCTGGCCGCTTTGCAGCGAAAAGTGGAGCAAAATTGGATACCTGGGCAGACCGGTACCTCGCGCCGCACAGTGGTGATCTTTACAGTGGGTCGAGCTGGCGATCTGCAGAGCATTCGCCTGGGGCGCACGTCCGGCAGCCAACAAACAGACGATGCAGCGCTGACGGCTATCCAGAGGGCAGCTCCCTTCCTGCCGCTGCCTGAGGCTTACGAGGGCAACTCGGTGACAATTAATTTCACCTTTGATATCAACGTGCTGGGCCAGTTGACTGTAGGGGGATCCGCCAAGTAAACTACCCGACCCTGA
>NZ_JANSHQ010000251.1:0-1826 GCF_047461715.1 Synechococcus sp. R8-2
ACGTTTGCCCTTCTGGTGAGCGCTTCCACGCTGGCTAACCCTTACAGCAGCCTGGCCACGGCGGTGGGTACCCTTTCGGGGCTGTTGCACGGGGGGGCCAACCAACAGGTGATGATGCTGCTGCGGCAAATCGGCTCGGTGGAAAATGTGCGCTCGTTTATCGAGGAGAAACTGGCCAAAAAACAGCGCATCATGGGCATGGGGCACCGAGTCTACAAGGTGAAGGATCCGCGGGCCACTATCCTGCAGCGGCTGGCCGAAGAGCTATTTGAGCGCTACGGCCACGACAAGTACTACGACATTGCCCTGGAAGTGGAACGGGTGTGCGAGGAGTTGCTGGGGCCGAAGGGGATCTACCCGAATGTGGACTTCTACTCAGGGTTGGTCTACGCCAAGCTGGGGATCCCAGAAGATTTGTTTACACCGGTGTTTGCCATTGCCCGAGCGGCGGGTTGGCTGGCCCATTGGCGGGAGCAGTTGTCCGATAATCGGCTTTTCCGACCCACCCAGGTGTACACAGGTGAACGCCAGCAACGCTACATCCCTATAGAAGAGCGGGGTTGAGAGCCGTTTGACAGGGCGCTGGGCCGAGATCCAAACTCAGTAAGGCCCAAGTCGTGCGTGAGGTGGTGTGTTGAGCCTCTTGGACTCTCCCCTTTGGCGAGACGGGTTCACCCTGTTTCTGAGCCTTGTGGTGCAGGCCATGCCATTTTTGCTGCTAGGGGTGTTTCTGTCGGGGCTGCTGGCGGTGTTTGTGGAGGGATCCCAGTTGGCCCGTTTCCTACCCAAAGGCAAAGTGGGCAGTGCGATAGCCGGTGGCGCTTTGGGATTCTTTTTCCCGGTGTGCGAGTGCGGCAACCTGCCGGTGGCCCGTCAACTGGTCATCAAAGGGATCCCACCCCACGTGGCGGTGGCCTTTCTGTTGGCGGCGCCGGTGTTTAACCCGGTGGTGATCTTTTCCACTTGGATTGCCTTTCGCTCCATGCCGGAGCTGGTGATCTACCGAGTTCTCTTTTCCTTCGGCATTGCGGTTGTCGTCGGCTTGATCTTCAGCCTGCAAAAGGATTTCCAGCCTCTGTTGCAGCCGGCAGTCTGGCGGGAGCTGCAGCGCAATTGCTCCCAAGAAGCTGATCCGAAGAACATCTCCCGCTCGCCGTTGTTGCAGGGGGGCACCTTCTGGATTGGATCCCAGGGCTATGCCCAAGGGGCCTCTGGCGGATCCCTGGCCACTTTACAAACGGCTGAAGATGTGTATCGCTCTGCTCTGGCCGCTGCACCTTCTCCCTCCAGGGGACAAAAAGGAGTTCTCCTGCTGCAGACCTGGGCCAGGGAGATCCGCGAATTGGGATCCGTGCTCATCTTGGGCTCGGCGATGGCCGCCCTGATTCAAACGGTGATCCCGCGTTCGTTTGTGCTGGATTATGGCCAAGATGCATTGCTCTCAATCCTGATCATGATGGCCCTGGCCGGGATCATCTCCATCTGCTCGACGGTGGATGCCTTTTTCGCCCTCTCCTTTGCCGCCACCTTCACGCCGGGATCCCTGTTGGCTTTTATGGTGTTTGGGCCGATAGTAGACTTGAAAGCCATAGGCTTGATGCTCACTCTGTTCAAGCCCCGCGCCATTTTCTACTTCGTGATCTTGGTCTTTCAGCTTACTCTGGTGGGAGCTTTAGCCATCAACTACTATGGCAGTTAAAGCGTTTGTTTGAACCTTTCTCCACAGGGACACCCTCTCCATCCACTCTCCGTCAAATATTCGTCAAATATAGTTGCTTCAGTTTAGGGTAAGACGCCTGGGCTCCTGATCGCGCCAGCGGGACGGA
>NZ_JANSHQ010000252.1:0-2379 GCF_047461715.1 Synechococcus sp. R8-2
TCCTGCGATTTCTAGCTGACATCCTTGCGGCCAGATTTCCAGTGTGGGGTTTGCCAAGTCGAGCGGCTCTCTTGCAGGGGAATTGAGGGCTCAGGCAGTCCGGCAGACAGAAGCTGAAGCGGTACACTAGTCAGAAGCTTTTTTCATCGAGTCCCGTTGGGAAGACCTCTTGCGAAACCTGTTTCTTACCGGCGCTAGCGGCTGCCTGGGGCACTATGTGTTGGAGCACCTGGCCCAGCAAAGGGATCCCGAGTTTCCGGAGCGGCCCGCCTACCACCTGTACGTTCTCATCCGCGAGACCAGCCGCCTGCGGCTGCCCCTAGAACGGCTGCCCGCCCCTATCACCCTAGTACCCGGCGATCTCCTGCGCATCCGGGAACACGCCGCTCTGCTGCGCCAGATGGATGGGCTGATCCACATGGCAGCGGCTTGGGGGGATCCCGCCCTGGCTTGGGCCGTGAATGTTACCCACACCCTGGAGCTCTTTCAGTTGTTGGATCCGGAGCGCTGTCAGCAGGTGATCTACTTTTCCACGGCCAGCCTTTTGAACCAGGACCTGGAGCCTTTGGCCATTGCCGGACGGGCCGGCACCGACTACATCCGCAGCAAGTACGAGATGCTGCTGCGGCGGCAGGAAAGCGGCTTCTGGCCGGAGCGCCTGCTCACCCTTTATCCCACCCTGCTCTTTGGCGGCAGCCCCCACCACCCCTACTCCCACATCACTGCCGGCCTCAAGGACGTTCTCCGCTGGCTGGATCTGATCCGCTTTTTGCGGGTGGATGCCAGCTTCCACTTTATCCACGCTGCCGATGTGGCCGAGATGGTGGCCTATTGGGTGGCCCATCTGCCTGGTGGCGGCGATTGGGTGTTGGGCAATCCCCCCCTCTCCTGGGATGAATGTGTGGAACAGATGTGTGCTTATTTCAAAAAACGGATCTATTTCCGAGTGCCTCTGCCCCCGGCTCTCGTTCGCGGCTTGGCCTTTCTATTTCGGGTGCGGCTTTCAGCCTGGGATGAGTTCTGTCTGCGCCAGCGCCATTTTGTTTACCCGGCCATTTCCCCAGAAACCCTGGGTTTGCGCTGCCACTTCCCCACCGTGGCCTCTCTTTTGGATACCTACCTCTAGACCACCTTTGAGTAACAGTAGAACTGGACGCTGCTTCCTTTCCCTCTGGGACGGGGGGATGAGAGCCGAGGACCCAAGGGATCCCACTCGCCTCCGACAGGGATCAGCCGGTGGGGGCCACCGTTTCTCTGATGGCCAAGGCCTGGAGCTGGGCGGCAATGCGCTCGCGGTTGAGGTTTTGCCCAATCAGCACCAGTCGGGTCAAGCGCGGCTCCTGGGGTTGCCAGGGGCGGTCGTAGTAGGTTTCAAAGCGGGATCCCACTCCCTGCAGCACCAGCCGCATCGGCTTGTGGGGAACGGCCACAAATCCTTTGATCCGGTAAAGGCATTCCTCTTGGGCCAACCGGCGTAGCTGAGCCACCAGGGATCCCGGCTCATAACCTCCCTCCAGGCTGAGGTAGAAAGACTCAAAAGCTTCGTGCTCATGCTCCTCCCCGTGATCGTGGTGGCTGGGGCGGCGCTCGAGCTGGTCTTCCACCGCTGCATTAAAGCCCAAGAGCACTTCTAGGGGAACCTGCCCCCGCTCACAAGGGAGGATTTGAACCTCAGGGCGCAAGTGGTGCCGCAGCCAGCTTTCCACCCGAGCTTGCTCCTCTTGGGTAATCTGATCCACCTTGGTGAGCACCACCAAATCGGCACAACTCAACTGATCCTCAAACAATTCCTCAAGCGGAGTCTCATGGTCCAAACTTTCGTCAGCCTGCCGCTGCGCCTCCAGGGCCGCCGGATCCCCCACCAGTTGCCCGGAGGCCAGAGCCTGACCATCCACCACCGTAATCACCGCATCCACCGTGGCACCTGTACGGATGGTGGGCCAGCGGAAAGCCTGCACGAGCGGCTTGGGCAAGGCCAATCCTGAAGTCTCGATCAGGATGCAGTCCAGCTCTGCCCGCCGTTGCAACAAAGCTTCCATGGTGGGCAAGAACTCCTCCTGCACCGTGCAGCAGAGACAGCCGTTGGCCAGCTCCAAAATGGGGATGGATCCCTCCCCCTCACACCGTTGGCAATCCCGCAGCAACTCGCCGTCGATGCCCACTTCGCCAAACTCGTTAACCAACACGGCAATGCGGCGGCCCTGGTTGTTGAGCAAAAGGTGACGGATCACCGTGGTCTTGCCGGATCCCAGAAATCCGGTGATGACGGTAACAGGGATCTTGTGCATCTGCTCTGATGACTCAGCGCTCTTCAGTTTCCACCCCAAACTTTCTTTCTGCCAATCCTTGAGGGGGGGATGCCCAAAAAAAGGCCCCCGG
>NZ_JANSHQ010000253.1:0-2009 GCF_047461715.1 Synechococcus sp. R8-2
CTAGCTCGGTGCCAGGCCCACCACCCTAACCCAATCAAGAGGAACCCAATCAATAGGGGGGTTGGCTTCCGTCAAGCCTCTCTACCTGAAAGCTGACACCATTGGGTGAAGGCAAGCTAGTGAGGTAACAGTTTTGTCGACCATTAGCTTGCCATGTTACCTGCTCTACACCAGTTGGCTCGTTCTGCCAGAGCGGTCTTCGTGTACGGCATGGGAGAGGGGGGGATGTAATCCAACTTCACGATCCCTATTCGTAGTTACTCTTGGCATCTATCGACATCTAGCAGCAGCAGTGAGCTTGCAGTCGGGGTTACGAGGGATCCTCAGCCCACAGGTGATCGACGAACCGAGGGGAGTGGGAGAATCCCTGGCGGACACGGAGGCTTTGATCCAGGTTTGGCATGGACGCGGGGAGGGCAAATTTACATCTGGGTCAGGTTCCATGCTCCTTATTCTGGCCATCCTGAGAGTTTTGTCCAGGGATCCGCTCTAGCCCAAAGGTATGGAGTGGGGCCGCATACCCACTTGGCGGAAACTCGCCGGGGAGTGGAAACTCTACAGGCTCGCTATGGATTGACCCCGGTGCAGTGTTTGAAACGCTGGGGATCCCTGAGTGCTCAGACCTTGGCCGCCCACTGTGTGCATGTGGGGGCTGAAGAAATCGAATCGAGGAGATGCGGTTGGCGGTGTTTCTGCAGCGGTTGGGATCGGGGGATGGAGCTGCTCTGCCGGCGCAACAGGCTTTGTGGATGGCTACACAAGGCAGTGCCGCCTGTCTGGGTCTGGAAGGGGAAATCGGCAGCTTGGAGGTGGGCAAAAAAGCGGATTTGATCTTGCTGGATTTGCGCGTGGGCACCGCTAACCGCTATGCCAAAAAGCTCGCCACCTGCTTGTGAGAACCTGTGGGCTGCATTTTGACCGTGACTCTATTGCACAGCTCAAAGCGGCCCTCGTCGGGCATATGCTCGAAGAATGTGTTAGGCGTCAGAGGAGCAGCGACAGCCTGGATCACAGATATAACCCCTGGTCATTCGTCAGTGGTGCGGAGCGCATTGGGGGCATCCTAACCCCGCCAGCGGGCTTTTGGAGCATCCTGTGAATAGCTCTCAGGGTGCTTGCACGGGCGGTGGGTTGTTGCGCAAAAACGGCTGTACGGCTACAAATCCCAACCCAAACGATCCAATGACTAAGACGACTGCAGCGGCCATCCAAAGTACGGCAGAGCCCTGGGATCCGTGATGTTGCTCCCGTACCCGCTGATAAATGCCGGTGGAATAGGCTGAGGAGTCTGCCTCGCCGAGATAGGGATCCGGGCCGCCCCTATCCTGCATCAACTCGTCCAGGGAAGGAACCTGGTAGCCAGTGCGGGGGTAGGGCTCGGCAGAGGTGTGGGTGGAAGGGTGGCGAAGGGAATCAAAGGAGGACGGGGCAAAGCCGTTGGATGAGAAGGAGGGGGTCTCGTTGCGGGCCTGTCGGCGCTTGAGGCGATTCAAAAAATCGTAGCTGGGAGGGGCTTCCGGTTGGCCGGGATTGACAGTCGGGCTGTTCTGTTGGAAAGAGGCTTCAGAAGCTGCAGCAACTTGGGCAGCCTGGCCATTTGCGTCAGCAAGCCGTAGGCTGATTTGCTGCAGGCGCTTCAAGGTGTGGCCCAATTGCCCCTGGAACTCTTGGGTGATGGCAGCGATCTCTCCAGACAACTGCTGATGCAGAGCGCGCAGGTGCTGGTTTTCCGAGGAAAGCAGGCTTACCTGCTGACGGGCAGACTCCAACTCTTCGGCCACTTGTTGATACACCTGAATCGGCACCACCCCTGGCCCCGTCTCCATTGCGGCAGGGGAGCGAAAGCCACTGGGGTTACTGTTGCTGTTGCGAGCGCCAGAGGGGCTAGAACCCCGAAAACCGTATTGCATAGATTGGGATCGACTCGGAAGGACAGGGGGCTGGGACAGCTTGACACAGAGGGATCCAAGATATCAGGGATCTCCAAGGATAGTGCTGAACACCGGCAA
>NZ_JANSHQ010000254.1:0-3397 GCF_047461715.1 Synechococcus sp. R8-2
CCACTCCTGCAATCGGGCCAGAGCCAGCCGCTTCTGGGCAGCGGAGCGTATCGTGCCCTCCGTGAGCCGATTGAAGCCATGCACCAACCCCTTGCCCCCCAAAGCCACCAGCGTTACCCGATGGGTTTGCCCTGGCTCAAAACGCACTGCGTTGCCGGAAGGGATGTTGAGGCGCATGCCAAAGCTGGCGGCGCGATCGAAAA
The DNA here is from genome assembly GCF_047461715.1 of Synechococcus sp. R8-2. Lineage (NCBI taxonomy): Bacteria > Bacillati > Cyanobacteriota > Cyanophyceae > Synechococcales > Synechococcaceae > Synechococcus > Synechococcus sp. R8-2. The sequence goes on from NZ_JANSHQ010000254.1 coordinate 204, forward strand.
CCAGGGCTCGGTTCACCTCAAAAAAGTGAAAATGGGATCCCACCTGAATGGGCCGATCCCCTCGGTTGGTAACCTCCAGGGTCACGGTGGCCCGTCCGACGTTGGCTTGGATGGGATCCTCTGCCAGCAACAGTTCCCCTGGGATTAGGGCTGGCTCCGCGTTGGCGCCAGGCGTGGTTTTGGATTTGCGGCCAGAGGGCATGGGGACAACCTCCTGAAGTTTTTCGGTCTTTGGAGCATCTGGGGGATCCCTAGCGAATGGGGTGGTGTAGGGTAACCAGCTTGGTTCCGTCGGGGAAAGTAGCCTCCACTTGAATTTCCGGGATCATCTCTGGGATCCCGGGCATCACGTCCTCGCGGGTCAGCCACGTCAGCCCCTCGCTCATCAATTGGGCGACTGTTTTCCCCTCCCGCGCCCCTTCCAAGACTGCTGCGCTCAAGTAGGCCACCGCCTCAGGGTAATTGAGTTTGAGGCCCCGCTGCCGCCGATCCCGAGCCAACTGGGCAGCCAGGTAGATCAACAACTTGTCTTTCTCCTGGGGGGATAAGTACATGGGGCAACCTCAAAGATAAAAAAGGATACAAAGAGGACAGCAGCAGGCCCAGTTGGCCTAGAGTTGACCGAACTCATGCGCAGAAATCCCCAGTCTTGGCGCAGCGGACTGTTGCTACGCAACAAGGTGGCTAGCCGTAGTTCATCTTCTACCACCTCTGGGCAAAAAAGGGGAGCCCAGGCTACAAGAGATTTCACTCTCTCCTGCACAAGCAGCAGTCTCAACCTCTTCCGACATCGGGTTTTGCAACTTCCTTCCTAGGCAACCCGCTATATAAAGAGTAACAATAGATGCATATAGATTAGAAGATGTAAAAGTCTGTCTGGATTCCTATCTCAGCTCTGAGTTGGTTTATCCTGGAGCAATTTACCGGCTCTGTATTAACAGTTTCCTTTGATAGGCGTTGACTGGGTTCTTTTGATCGGCTATGAAACTCGAACTGACTCCCCGCCAGCGGAAGATTCTCTGGGCGACGGTGCGCAGCTACATTGCGACGGCTGAACCTGTCGGTTCCAAAACCTTGGCCCAGTCCTATAACTTTGGGGTGAGCACGGCCACCATTCGCAACGACTTGGCCACCCTTGAGCAAGTGGGATTGCTGTTTCAGCCTCACACCTCCGCCGGACGGGTTCCTTCCGACTTTGGCTATCGGGTTTATGTCAACGATTTGTTGACCTCCGCCAACAGCGGTGGGATCCCCCACGATGCTCCTCAGCCGGATCCCCATCCCGCTCTGCAACAGTTGATGGATCAGCTTGGCCGTGAGCTGGGAGATGACTTGGACAGTCTCCTACAAAGGGTGGCCCAGCTTTTGGCCCATCTGAGCGGTTGCATTGCTCTTATCACCCCTCCTCAGGGGCCGGTGGTAGCCATTCATCATGTGCAGTTGGTGTCGGTAGCGCCAGGGCGGGTGATGGTGTTGGTGGTAACCGACTCCTATCAAACCCATTCAGCTCTGGTCAGCCCCCCCGACTGGCCCAGCGACTCCCGAGAGGATTTGGAAGATGAATTGCAATTGCTCAGCAACTTTCTCACCCTGAAGCTGCGGGGCAAAACCTTTGCCGAGTTGCAGGATCTGAGCTGGCTGAAACTGGATGAAGAATTTCGTACCTACGGCCATTGGCTCCAGCAACTGCTGCGCTCGGTGGTGCAACGCTGTCTACAGCCCTCTCTGGGGCAGGTGTTCAGTGCCGGTATGGCCGAGTTGATGCGTCAGCCGGAGTTTTCCCAGGCCCGGCAGGTGCAGGCAGTGATGCAGTTGATCGAGGAGGGAGCCAAGCAACTTCAGGGGATGATTGGGCTCCATTTTGCCGATGGGGGTTTGCCCTCTCTGCCGAGCTCAACGGAGATGGATCAGGAGTCGGGACAGTCTGCCCGCAAGACCCCGGTGATCATCTACATTGGCAGCGAGAATCCACTGGAGTCTCTGCACCACTGTACGGTTATCGCCTCCACTTACCACCGTCGCTCAGCTCCTCTGGGTACGGTCACCTTGCTGGGGCCGACCCGAATGGCCTACGAGCGCAGCATTGCTGCTGTGCAGGCGGTGGCCTCTCATCTGACCCGGGCTCTTGCCTAAGGGATCCCATGAAGGCAGGCAGGGTCTGGGTTGCACCTGAGCAATAACAAGCTGTGGCCAGGCTCTCTCCTCTCCACCTGCGGGTACAGTGCGCCATTCGGCAGCGGCAACTTCTTCACCCTGGCCAGCGGCTGCTGGTGGCTTTTTCGGGCGGGCAAGATTCTTTTTGCCTGCTCCAAATCCTGCGGGATCTACAGCCTCGCTGGGGCTGGCAGCTCTTCGTTTTGCATTGCGATCACCGCTGGTCGGCAGATGAAACGGAGTGTGCTCGCTTTTTGCAGGGGTGGCTGCAGCAGCAGGGACTGCCTCATGCCGTTGAGACTGCGGATCCCATCCGCCGAGATGAGGCAGGGGCCAGGGCTTGGCGCTACCAACAACTGGACAAATGGGCCCGCATCTGGGATTGCAGCGCCGTGGTGATGGGGCATACGGCCACGGATCGAGCAGAGACGTTTTTGTGGAACTTGTTGCGGGGAACAGGAGCCGCCGGGCTGAGCAGCCTGGATTGGCAGCGGCACCTAGACGACCGGGATCCCACCTCTGCCCAGGTGGTGCGACCCCTGCTGGGTCTATACCGTTGGGAAACCGAACAATTTTGCCAGCAGCACCAATTGCCGGTCTGGCCGGATCGCAGCAACCAAGATCTGGCCCATGGCCGCAACCGTCTCCGCCTGGAGGTGATGCCCTACTTGAAGCAGCACTTTAATCCGCAACTGGAAGCGGCCCTGAATCGGGCTGCCACGCTGCTCCAAGCAGAACATGAGCTGGTGGTAGCCCAAGCAGCTCAGCTATGGCAGCAGGTGTATGAGCCCGCTTTGCCAGGGCTGCGACGGGATCCCTTGCGGGCTGCCCCCTTGGCTCTGCAGCGGCAGGTAATGTTCCAGTTTTTGTCCCTGGTGTTGCCCCACCACCCCACCTTTGAACAGGTAGAAGCCGGGATCCAGCTCTTAAAAGCAGACCGAGGCAGCCGTAGCCCCGATTATCCAGGTGGGCACTGGCTGGAAGTGAAAGGGGATCACTTGGTTTGTTTCCATTAATTTTTCCATTAATTCCACTTCCCC
>NZ_JANSHQ010000255.1:0-5628 GCF_047461715.1 Synechococcus sp. R8-2
CCAGGAGTCTGGCACCTGCAACAGTTGCCAACGTGGCAGCACCAGCGCCGCCCCCCCTTTGCTCCTGGGGCTGAAACTGAGGCGACAGAAACACAGAGGGCGTTCCTGCCGGCTGCCTGGGGATCCCCCCACCTCAGAGGGCTCCGTTCTGCCAATGCAAGCGGCATGGACGTGGGGCTGCAGCTCTTCTACAAAGCTCCGTGCCGCCCGCAAGCCCCCTTCTCCCGCGAGATCAACCTGCCGCAGGGATCCCCATCCCAACACCCGCACCCTTTCCCCGTGGGCCTTGTGGGAGAGATAACAGTAGCTCGGGAATCGGTTTGTGGGGAGCGAACCCAGCCTCTGGGCCAGCACCGCCAGCGGATCCAGCTCTGGGATGGGCTGCGACAAGCTGAGGATTTGGGGAACACCCCGCGCCCGCGCCATCTGTTGGCAGGCGGCTAGGAAGGGATCCCAGTAGCGCCGATTCCCCGTCTCGCCTGTCCAAGCAGAAGTGCGAGTCGGCGGCCATGCTCTCGGCCACTCCAGGCACTCAAGCGTACCGTGGGCATTCCGAGGGGAAAGAGAAGAGGTCATGCGAAAGAGCAAAGAGAACGATCCCACCTTGGCCGAAAACAGGACACCCGTCGATGGAGACCGGCAGAAGATGACTTTAGGATAAGAGATTAGGAGAAGGGCCGGCAGCCTGAGCTTCTGGGGGCCAGATCTGAGGAGCTTCTTCACGGACTGCAAAGTTTCTTAGCATCCTGGGGGATGCTTTCTCAGGCGCTCTACCCTACAGAGCAGATGGTTGTAGACAGATCCAGAGACAGGCCCCAGAGCAGGCTTGCTTCCCAAGGAGAACTCCCATGAATCCAGATGTCGGCCAAGTGCAGCCACCAGCAGAGGTCGCATGGAGCAACCGCTCTCGCCGGCAATTGTGGATGGCTGCCCTCAAGCCCCCCATGTACAGTGTGGCGATCATGCCCATCTGGGTGGGATCCGCCATTGCCTATGCCCAGTCAGGGGTGCTGGACTTGGGGGTTTTGGGGGTGTTTTGGGGAGCCGCCATCTGCATCTTGGCCTGGGTCAACCTCAGCAACGACGTGTTCGATGCCCAGACAGGGGTGGACAAAAACAAACTCCACTCCCTGGTTAACCTGACAGGCAAGCCGGGGCGGGTGTTTTGGGTGGGGAATGCCTTTTTGGCTCTGGGGCTGCTGGGGATCCTGTGGCTGAGCTGGCGGCAATCGGATCCCACGGTGCTGCTGTTGGTGCTGCTGGCCTGCGGGCTGGGCTATGCCTACCAGGGGCCGCCCCTGCGCCTGGGCTATCAGGGCCTGGGCGAGATCCTCTGCTTTTTCAGCTTTGGGCCGCTGGCGGTCTCGGCTGCCCACTACAGCCAAAGCCAGACTTGGTCGCTGCCGGGGTTAGCGGCCTCACTGGTGGTGGGAATGGCGACCAGCTTGATTTTGTTTTGTTCCCATTTCCATCAAGTGCAGGATGACCTAGCCTGCGGCAAGCGCTCGCCGGTGGCCCGCCTGGGGACTTTGCGCTCGGCCCGCCTCATCCCCTGGCTCTGCAGCAGCCTTTTTGCCTTGATGCTGCTGTTTGTGGGGCTGGGGATCTTTCCGGCTTGGACACTGCTGAGTTTGGCGGGGATCCCGTTTGCAGTGCGGCTTTCCCGCCTGCTGGGTACCTATCACGATCAGCCGCAGCGGATTAGCCACTCCAAGTTCATCGCCGTCAGTCTCCATTTTTGGCTGGGGCTGTTTCTGGGGCTAGGGTTCATCCTCAGCCGCTATGGCTGAAGGCTGAAAAGTCGGCTTAAGGCTAGGTGTGCGCGGGATCCCTCCGGTGCAGCCGGCAAAATGGGATAAGCTACAGCCTAGAGTGCTAGCTCAGAGCGTTGGCTCCAAGGGGAGTGGTCAGTTCGGGTCAAGGTGAGGCGGCAGCGAAAACAGGATGCGGCGATTCTTCAATTCCAACCTGGGGGTGGCGCTGTTGGGGAGCAGCATCTTGGCTGCTTTGGTGGGCTGGGCCTTGTCGATCGACATCGAGGAAGTGAAGGTGGAGTCTCCTTCCCCCGATCAGCCCCTCTCGGTCAGCCGCAGGGTAGACATCTTGGGTCGTCGGGGAGGCCATCAGCGGTGGCGACTGATCGCCGAGCAGGTGGATCTGGCAGCTGGGCAACAGGTATTTGAGCAGGGGGCGCACGGCTACTTCTACGGAGAAAGCGCCGACCGACAGGAAGGGGTGCCGGATCCCTTTTTTGATAGCAGCGAGCAGATGACTTGGCGGGCCAAGCGAGCCCGCTACAATGCCACCGCCGATGAGCTGTATTTGGATGAGGAGGTGGAGGTGAGGAGCGGCGACGGCAGTCTGCTCTTGACCAGCGCCTTGAGAGTCACCCCTGAAGAGCGCATCGAGGTGCCGGCGGAGTTCACCCTCAAAGGCCGGGAAATGGTGTTGCAGGGCCGCTCCGGTTCGTTTAACTTTCAGTTTGCCCTTCTCAGGGCCGAGCAGGGCAAGCTGATAGTGTTGCCCCCAAACGGCTCGGCACCCACCTCCACCACCATCACCGCCGACCAGATCACCTACGACCGCACCAACCAGGTGGCCGAGGGGAAAGGGAACCTGCGCATTCGCGAACGTGGCATCGAAATTCGCGCTCCCCAAGGCACCTACCTGCGCCAGCAGGCCCAAAGCATTCTCTCCGGCGGTGTGGTGTTACAGGAGGTGGCCGGCGACAGCAGCCGGGATCCCTTATTGGCCGATCTGCGCTTGGCCCAGGCCTCTCCCGGCCCGGAGGCGACCCCAGACCAACAGGATCAAGAAGTCACCATCATTGCCGACCGCCTCACGTACGACCGCAACACGCAAATTGCCCAAGGGGAAGGCAACCTGGAGATCCAGCAGGGGGAAACCATCATCCGGTCGGCCCAGGGCACCTACCGCCGCCGCGAATCCCAAAGTTTGTTGACCGGAGGGGTCACCCTGGAAGAGCCCGGACGGGTGCTCACCTCAGCCCGCCTAGAGGGCAACCACCGCGACAAGATCTTCTTCTTTGAAGACAACGTCCTCTACCGGCAGATGGCTACCTCCACTCCGGCGCCCAGCGAGGGATCCCTGACAGAGGAGCTGCGCCAAGCCGAAACCGAGGTGCGGGCTGCCCGCCTGGTTTACAACTCCCGCACCGGCACTTCCGAGTTTAGCGATGCCGTCGAGTTCATCCAGCGGGGGCGCAGGGCCAAGGCCAACCAGGCCACCATCACCCCTGAGAAAGTGGAGCTGCGGGGAGAGGTGGTGATCGAGCAGATCGAGGGGGAGTGGCTGGCGCGGCGGCTACAAAACCCGGAGACCCAGGCGGATGTGGATCAGCCGACGGTGATCTACGCCGACCGGGTGGAGATCGACCAAGCCAGCGGCGATGCCCGCTTCTTTGGCAATGTGGTTATTGTGCAGGCCAACCGCGCCATCGAAGGGGATCGCGCCGATTACTTTGACCGAGAACAAATTTTCAAAATCAGCGCCGAACAGGCTCCTGTGGTGCTCTGCGATCGGGGAGAGGTCGGCCGCCTTCCCGGGGAGAGCACCCAAGCTCTGCCGGGCCGCAACGCGCTGGATCAGATGTGCCGGGGCGCCAATCGCCTCAGTGGCAAGCTGGTTACCCTGAACATAAAACAAGATGAATACACCGTCGAAGGGGACGGGCAACAGCAGGGCATGTTTCAGTTTCGCATCACCGACGCCCTCTGATGGGATCCCCCCTCGGGGAGCCATCTGTGGTTTTTGATCGTCCAGGTTTGGCTGAGGTTGTGATCCGAGGTGATGTCATGACGGCTCCACTCGCCGAGGGCAAACTGCGCAGAACCCCTGCTCAAGCGGGCAGCTTTTGGGGATCCCTGAAATTGGGGGCTGCCTTTTTGGAGTTTTATCTCTTCAAAGAGATGATCCGCCCCTTCTTTCTGGGGGTGGCCGGGGGCACGGTGATGATGCTGGGCAACCAGCTGTTTATCTACACCGATCTGCTGGTGAAAAAGGGCGCCCCTCCCCTGACCATTTTGCACATTCTCCTCCTCAATTTGCCCGCCATTTTGGTGGTCACCTTTCCCATTGCCGGCCTCTTTGCCACCTTGCTCACCCTGGGCAAAATGGGAGCCGACAGCGAGATCACCGCCCTGCGTGCTGCTGGGATCCCCTATCGCAAAGTGTTTATCCCCGTGCTCTGTATTGGCCTGCTGATCAGCGGCTTGGCGCTGTTGACCAATGAAGTGATTGTGCCGGAAACCAACCAAAAGGTGAAAATCCTGAACAAGAACCTCATCTTGGCTCAAGATGCTCTTTTGTTTAATCCAGAAGAGATCGTGCGGGTGGATGATGATCTCTGGTTTCATGTCGGATCGATTGACCCGAAGACCGGCTTGATGCAGGATTTGTTGATCCTGGATCGCAAAGCTGAGACCGGCCACCTGCGCTATCCGCAGGTGATCTCCGCTCAAACCGCGCAGCAGGTGGGCCAATCGTGGCAACTGCGAGATGTGGTGATCCGCCGTTATGACGAGCAGGGGCGCACCTACTATGAAGGCCAGGTGGAAGAAATGCAGCTCAACATCGTCAACAAACTGGTGGGCCTGGTGTACGCGGAAAAGGTGCCCCAAGAGCAACGGGCGGGGGAGCTGTGGGAGCAGTGCCAGCGATATCGAGCGGAGCAACGTCCTTCTGCCGATGTGGCTCGCTGCCTGACGGAATACCACCTCAAGTTCGCCATTCCTTTGGCCAGCTTTTTCGCCATCTTGGTGGCTGCCCCCTTGGGCCTGCAAACGGTGCGGCAAACGGGGCGCTACGGCGGCGTGGCGCTAGCGATTGTTCTGGTGTTTATTTACTATGTACTGATGAGCCTGGGACGAGCGATGGGTCGAGTTGAGCACATCGATCCCTGGCTGGCTGCCTGGTTGCCGAATATGATTTTCGGTGGGGTAGGCCTTTCTTTACTGTGGCGGTTTTTACGGTGAAATCCTGCAACTTCCCCCCTGACTTCAGCCCTTGGGCAAAGTGGTTGGCTCTTTGCTGGGGCGGCTCCCTGTGGTTGGGGACGGGGGAGGCCGTCTTCGCCCAGTTGGACCCCCTGCCCACTGTTGGCGTCGGCGGGACGGAGTTCTCTCTGGAGGGCTACCAGCGCTTTCGGTCAGCGCAAACACTTGCTCAGCGCCTGCAACTGGCCCGCCGGGCTTCCAGCCCAGAACCGATGGCTGCCGCCGATGAGGAGCCCATCACCTTGGCCGAGGCGCAATCTTCTCTGCCTGCTACAGCCTTGACTGCGGCAACCCCACCCCCTACGGCCCCGGTTTCAGACTTTGGATCCCCTCCCCTTGCCAACTCTCCTGAAAAGCCCCTCACGCCAGAAGAACTGAACCGACAGCGGCTACAACGGCTGTTGGCCGAAGGGGCAGCAGCCCATGCTCGGCGACAGGCGCAGCAAGCCCAAGCAACACCGGCTCCCCAGCCCGCTTCACCGGCGACGCCCACCGCGGCAGTTCCCACCCTGGACTCCCTTCGGCTTTCCCAGCCCATGACTTCTCAGGCTGAAGCCCTGCGGGTGGAAGAGCAACCCTGGCTGCGCCCCACCAAGGACTCCGTCCCGCTAAC
>NZ_JANSHQ010000256.1:0-4938 GCF_047461715.1 Synechococcus sp. R8-2
GGATGATGCCGTCCGGTTTGAGCACCTGGCGCATGCCTTTCAGCCCTGCCACCGGATCGTCCAGTAGGTAGAGCACGTCATTGCAGGCGATGAAATCGAACTGCTCCCCCAAGGCCCTCAGGTCGGTGATGTCCATCACCTCGAAACGCGCCTCTTTGATCTGGTGGAACTCGAAGCGCTGCCGGGCCATTTTCAGGGATTCTGCCGAGATGTCCACCCCGACGAAGGTGGCACCCGGATTGGCCGTGGCCAGCACGAGGGTTTCCCAGCCGGAGCCACAGCCGGCGTTGAGCATCACTTTGCCCTCGGGTTTGACCACCTTGCGGTTGCGGCGATAGTAAGCGGTGGTGAGGCTGTTGGCAAACAGCGCGAAGTTATCCGTAACCGTCTGCTCAATCGGGACATTCGGGTAGGGAAATTCGTCAAACTGCGCCTGAACCAAGCGGGACGTCGATTGCTCCGGCATAGGGATCCCTGCCTCTGTAGGACTGATTAGGATTCTAAAGCGATTCCAGGGTTTAACCTAGGCGCTGCTCGGTTTCGGGATCGAACAGGTGGAAGCGATCCATGTCGAAGATCACTTCCGCCCACTGGTTGACGCGCAGCTGGGTACGGGGATCCACGCGGGCAATAAACTCCTGCTCGGCCAGGATCCCTTCTCGGTCGCTGGTGCTGAGATAGAGGATTACTTCATGGCCCACCAGCTCCGTTACCGAGACCTTAGCCCGCACCGGGGCAGGTTGGATCCCTGGGGGTTGGTAGTGGGGATCGTGGATGTTTTCCGGGCGGATGCCGAAGATGACCGACTTGCCGACGTATTGCCAATAGGGCTCTGCCTGGTGGGGCGGGATGGCCACGCGGAAGGCGCCGGTATCGATCCAGAGGGTGCCCTCCTGCTCCCGCAGCTTGGCCTGGAAGAAATTCATGGCGGGGCTGCCGATGAACCCGGCCACAAACAGGTTGGCCGGGCGGGTGTAGAGGGTGTGGGGGGTATCCACCTGCTGCAGGCGGCCATCCTTCATGACGGCAATGCGGTTGCCCATGGTCATGGCCTCCACCTGGTCGTGGGTGACGTAGATGAAGGTGGTGCCCAGTTGCATGTGCAACTTGCTAATCTCGGCCCGCGCCTGTACCCGCAGCTTGGCATCCAAGTTGGAGAGGGGCTCATCCATCAAAAACACCGCCGGATTGCGCACGATGGCCCGCCCGACGGCAACCCGCTGCCGTTGCCCACCCGAAAGTTCCTTGGGCTTGCGGTTGAGCAGGTGTTCGATCCCAAGGCGCTTGGCCACCCCTCTGACCCGGCTTTCGATCTCCGCCCGTGGCAGGCCGCGCAGCTTGAGGCCAAAGGCCATGTTCTCGGCCACGGTCATGTGGGGGTAGAGGGCATAGGATTGGAAGACCATGGCGATATCCCGATCCTTGGGGGGGACATCGTTCACCCGTCGATCGCCAATGTAGATGGAGCCGGCGCTCACTTCTTCCAAGCCGGCCAACATGCGCAGGGAGGTGGTTTTGCCGCAGCCGGAGGGGCCGACAAAGACGAGAAATTCCCCGTCTTCGACGGTGATGTTCAGGTCATGGACGGCGGTGGTGTCTCTGTAGCGCTTGGTAACGTGTTCGTAGGTAACGCTGGCCATGCTCTCAACCTTGGCTCCGTTGCGCACTCAAACCCTATCCAAAGCGGCGGGCAAAAGTCAAATCGAGTTGAGTTGAGTTCGGTAGGGAGAGCTGGGGATCCCTGCAGCGAAGCCAGTTTATGGTCGTTGCCCCTGCCCTTGCCCCGGCCCCTTTCCCAGAAGGAGAGGGGAGCTGGGAAGCCATGGAATCTTGAACCGAAATGTAAAAAAAGGTAGGCTCATCGCCTACCTCTATGGGATCCTTTTTCCCTATTAGGAAGTTGCCTAACCTCTAGGCCATCAGGAGACAACGCTCACTTTAACCACTTGGGCTTTTTCAGAGTCTGCCTTGGGCAAGGTGAGGGTGAGGATCCCATCTTTGTATTCGGCTTTCACCTGATCGTGTTTGATCCGGCTCGGCAGTGGGATCACCCGTTGGAAGCGCCCATAACGGAATTCAGTCCGGGTTACCCCTTTGTCTTCAGAGCGCTTCTCAAATCGCCGTTCCCCGGTGATGGAGACCGCTTCGGCTGTCGCTTGGATATCCAAGTCGTTGGGGTTCAAGCCGGGCAGCTCCAGCTTCAGGGTAATGGTTTCGGGATCATCGTGCATCTCCACTGCCGGCATGAAGGCAAAGCCGTCGGCCTCGGTGGTGCGAGGGATCAGCCGGTCGAACATCCGGTTCATTTCCCGTTGAATTTCGTCAATTTCACGAAATGGATCCCAGCGGACAAGAGCCATAGAGCATCCTCCTCCTCTATTACTTTGCTTTTTTGACTTCCAGTTCGAGTTTTTAGCTTAGCTTTCGGGGCTCAACTTTAGAGGTATAAGCAAAACCTCTATGCTTCTAGTGTATTCAAATCCGTTCCGGGAAATGTAGGGTTTTCTGGAATGTTTCTTAGGTGTTTACCCTACAGGTTTATCCATCCAAAACCCTCTAGGACTCCGTATGTTTGGGGCGGCGATGGAGTTTTGTGGGTAACCACATACTGAGACCGGTGGCCACCATCACCAGCAGCCCCAGTCCGTTTAAGAACGGGTAAACCGCTTGCAGATCGAGGGGGCCCCACTGCCCTTTGTGGATTTGGATCAGCCAGTAGTAGTCGAAGTTTTGGTTAAGGCGGGCAATTTGATACAGGGATCCCGTTAGCACCGTTACCACCAAAGGCAAGGCCAGGATGGGGGCAAGGGTGCGGTGGATGCGGCGGATCCTCTTTGGATTCAGGGCCATTGAGCTTTCTCCAGGGCAATGGGGCGATCCCTGCCATGCTATCAGGGCAGCTAGCCCCTATTCTCGCTCAAGAACGGCTCCTGGACAGCTCCTCCACGTGCTGCCGCGGGATGACCCGTCCTTCGTCCTCAAAGCCAGGGATCTCGTGGAAGTTGAGGTAGCGGTACAGCTCGCCGGCAAAGGGCTGGATCTTGGTGGAGACGATCTCTCGGTACTCCTCAGGGGTGGGGATCCGGCCCAAAAGGGCGCAGGCGGCGGCCAGCTCGGCGGATCCCAGATAAACCCGCGCGTCTTTGCCCATGCGGTTGTTGAAGTTGCGGGTGGAGGTGGACATGACGGTGGCCCCGTCTTCCACGCGGGCTTGGTTGCCCATACACAAGCTGCATCCCGGCATTTCCGTTCTGGCCCCGGCGGCAGCAAAGATGCCGTATACGCCTTCCGAGCGCAGTTGTGCCTCATCCATGCGGGTGGGCGGACAGATCCAGAATTGGCGCACCTTGGCCCGCCCTTGGCCTTCCAGGATTTTGGCGGCGGCGCGGTAGTGGCCGATGTTGGTCATGCAGGAGCCGATGAAAACTTCGTCAATCTTGATCGGCGTATCGGGGTTGCCGGCGGCGTGTTGGGCATGGACTTCGCTCAGGGTCATCACCTTGTCGGGATCGTTGGGGGCACAGACGATCGGCTCGGTGATGGTGCTGAGGTCGATTTCGATGACTTCGGCGTATTCAGCGTCGGCATCCGCCTCCAGGAGGGTGGGGCTGGCCAGCCAGGCTTCCATTTTGGCGATGCGCCGCAGCAAGGTTCTCGCATCCTGGTAGCCGCGGGCGATCATGTTCTTCAGCAGCACCACGTTGGAGCGCAGATATTCTGAGACCGTCTCGATGCTCAGCTGGATGGTACAGCCGGCACAGTTGCGCTCTGCCGAGGCATCGGTAAACTCAAAAGCTTGCTCCACCTTCAGATCCGGCAGGCCCTCGATCTCCATGATGCGCCCGGCAAAGACGTTTTTCTTGCCTTTTTTCTCAACGGTCAACAGGCCCCTCTGAATGGCCACGTAGGGGATGGCATGGACAATGTCCCGCAGGGTGATCCCCGGCTGCAATTCACCTGTAAAGCGCACCAGCACCGACTCCGGCATGTCCAAGGGCATCACCCCCATGGCGGCGGCAAAGGCCACCAGACCGGATCCTGCCGGGAAGGAGATCCCCAAGGGGAAGCGGGTGTGGGAGTCGCCCCCGGTGCCGACGGTATCCGGCAGGAGCATGCGGTTGAGCCAGGAGTGGATAATGCCATCGCCGGGACGCAGGACAACGCCCCCGCGGGAAGCGAAAAAGTCGGGCAGCTCTTTGTGGATCTGGATGTCCACCGGCTTGGGATAGGCGGCGGTGTGGCAGAAGCTCTGCAGCACTAGGTCGGCGTTGAAGCCCAGACAGGCCAGCTCCTTCAGCTCATCGCGGGTCATGGGGCCGGTGGTGTCCTGGGATCCCACGGTGGTTATCAGGGGTTCGCAGCTTGTGCCCGGACGCACGCCTGGCAGCCCACAGGCTTTGCCCACGATTTTTTGCGCTAGGGTATAGCCTTTGCCGGTGTCTGCCGGTGGAGTGGGGCGGATAAACAAGGTCGAGGGAGGCAAACCCAAGGCTTGGCGGGCTTTGTCGGTGAGGGCACGGCCAATCAACAGGGGAATACGTCCCCCCGCCCGCACTTCGTCGGGGAGGGTCACGGGCCGCAGGGAAAAGGTGGAGAGAACCTGGCCGGCCTCAGAGCGGATCACACCTTCGTAGGGGCAAATGGTAACCACCATGCCGGTTTCCAGGCGGGAGACATCGCACTGGATGGGCAAGGCCCCGGCATCTTCGGCGGTGTTGAAGAAGATGGGCGCAATGGTGCCCCCCAGGATGACCCCGCCGGCCCGCTTGTTGGGCACATGGGGAATGTCGTGGCCGATGTGCCAGAGGAGTGAGTTGAGGGCGGATTTGCGGGAGGATCCCGTGCCTACCACATCCCCCACAAAGGCGACCGGATGGCCACAGCGCTTCAGCTCGGCAATGGCGGCCAGGGATCCCGGAGCGCGGGACTCCAGCATGG
>NZ_JANSHQ010000257.1:0-2256 GCF_047461715.1 Synechococcus sp. R8-2
ATTGACTAGAGTCATGCTCCCATCAACCCAGGGCTTTGTGAGCAATTGTACAAAGCCTAGATATCCTGGCAGCCTCCTTCTGTTTAGTCTGATACAGATGCTCCGGAGAGTGGATGCCCCAGTCAACTCCCCAGGCTCCTACGTCAGCTTGCCAGTTGAGTGTCGGGCCCGGTATTTGGCCCCCGGAGTACCGGAGAGTGCTGGGTTCTCTATGAATGCAAAATGAATGCAAAGGCCGAGAATTACGGCCCATCAAGAAATTAAGGGGCACAGCAGCAACACTTCTCTGGGAGAGGGGCTGGGGCTGATGGTCTGTTGAGAACGGGCTTGGAGTGGATGCACCTGAACTGGATGGATCCAATCCTAACTTGGGACTCTCGAATCGATTACTTGTTGAGAAAGTCCCCCAGATTGAGGATGGTGTTTTGCTCGCTGACGATGGCTTGGATGTCGTCGGGCAAGTTGCGGACATACTCGAGCTGGATGACGTTCGGGTTGCTGCGCAGCGCTTCCCCTTTGAGGGCGATGGCTTGGGCCTCACCGCTGGCTTTGACAATCATTCGTTGTTTGATGAGTTGAGCCTGCTCTACGCGAAACACTTCTCTTTGCTTCTCTTGCTCGGCAATTTGTTTGGCTTCGATGGCCGACTGAAACTCTTTGGAAAATTCCACATTGCGCAAGAGCAAGCTCTGCAGCACCAGCCCTTCTGGCTGCATTAGGCGAGAGAGCTCAGCGGCAATTTGTTCTTGGATTTCAGCTCGTTGCTCAGAATAAACGCCAATGGCCGAATAGCGGGCGATAACATTGCGCACCACGGCTTGGGAGGCGGGGCGAATAATTTTGTTCAGGTAATCGGGGCCTACATTGCGATGGATTTCGGGAACCCGATCCGGATCCAGGCGATAGCGCACCGAAACATCCAGATCCACCCGTTGCCCATCGGCAGTGAGAGCGGTGAGGGTATCGTCGGCTTTGACGCTGCGCTCTTCACTTCGGCTGGTCATGTTGTAGGTTTGGGTGCGCACATCGTAAAGGGTGGGGAACTGCAGCACCGGAATCAGCAGATGGATCCCCTCGCGGCGGGGAGTCATTTCCACTCCCGTGAGGCGGTTGAAGATGACGGCTTCGTAGCCGGGTTGGACAACCAGCAGACAACGGGGCAGGAGGGTCAGCAGCGCCAAAAGCAGGCCCAGCAGAGGCAGAAAGCGCGAAGTCTTGCGGTCAAGACTAAATGGTCTAGGGCGTCGCATGCGCATGGGCAAGGGCTCCGGGATCCAAGAGCTTTTTTATCTTAAGGGGTGTGCTGGCTAGCTCAGCACCCAGCGCTGCAGGGCAATGCCCAGCAGCAGGCCAAGGCCGCCGAAGCGTACCACCTGCCAAAAGGTAGCGGGGACAGGATTAAACACCTCTAGCACATAAGCCTGCAGGCGTTGCTCCAGTTGACTGGCTTCAGCTTGGATTTCGGCCCATTGTTCAGGGGAAAGCTGGGCTATGCGCTCCAATTCTCTGAGGTCGGCAAGACGAGCCTGGAGACTCTGGAGTTTTTCCTGCAGAGCCTCGAGAGGATCAAAGGGATCGGGATTGGCCGTCACGGCTGGGCTTTTGTGGGGGGGTAGGCTTGGGGAGAACGGGATCCGGCAAATCCGGTTTGGATCTCGTTGAAGGGTTTGGCTTTGATCAGCCCTGGGGGAACGGGATCCAACTTGAAGAGGGCGCGAATAGCGTTTTCCACCTCGGTGATGGGGCGGTTGCCGACGGATTGATAGACGATATTTCCCTCTGGGTCGAAGAGGAGGGTTTGAGGCACTTGTCCGGTGTAGTATTGGCCGCGCTCGTCGCCGGGCAGGAGGGAATCGACGGAATAGGGGATGAAATAGACCCCCAGCCCGTAGCGAACCTGCAGGTTGGCAATGGTGGCGGCGTATTTTTTGCAATCGCTACTGTCATCGATGTAATACACGAGGAGGGCCGGGATCCCTTGCTCTTTTGCCTGCTTCAAGGAAACGCGGGGGGGGATCATGCCGCCGTTGGCCCCGTAGAGGGCAAAGATGTTGCCATCGTAACGGTCGTCGTTGAGCAGGGCGCTGGCGGGAGGGGAAAACCAACCTGTCAAAGCGATGAGCAGAGCCACCAGGAAGATACGAAGCAACAGCATGATCTCATCCTCTTCTGAGAAGGGATCCTCGGCGATCCATCTTTAGAAGTAGGGAACACCCTCATTGTGCCATCTGGCGGTAAACTACCCGACCCTGACTG
>NZ_JANSHQ010000258.1:0-9756 GCF_047461715.1 Synechococcus sp. R8-2
GCAACCACGACGCGGTGGTTGCGGCCAATGTATTCGGCACCTTCGGGCGTGGGCGAGTCGAAGCTGATTAGCCAACGCCCGCCTTTGGGAGAGGGCAGGGCCAGGCGAATGGCTTCCGGCAAGGTGGCAGTGGCTTCGGAGCCGACGCTAACCTGGTAGACCCCCGACCGCTTCCCTGGGGTTATGGCTAGGTTGAGGCGCTGGGCGGCAGCCAGGAAGAATTCGCGCACAGCTTCGGGATCCCCTAGCACGGCATCGGTGGCCTCCAGCTCCCGCTGCACTGCCTCAGGCTTGAGGGCCCGCTGGGCAAAACGGGTGCGGTTGCGCCGCTCCTGTTCGACAGAGCGATCCCAGCGCCGGTGAAACTCATCCACTTCCGGCACGCCAAGATCGAGGGTTAGCTGGCGCTCGGCGGACCAGTGTCCCTTGCGCAGGAAGAGGGCTTCGAGCACAGCCTGGGTAACGCTTTCGCTAGCCTCCGGCACAGGCACGTGGGTGCCCAGGGTGCGGTGGATCTCCCGCGCTTTGTTGAGCAACACCTCCAGTACCACGCCATCTACGGGGTTGTCGCGGCCAAAAAAGCGGATGACCTTGACCCGGCTGGCCTTTTGGCCGTAGCGATCCACCCGGCCCTCCCGCTGCTCCAGCCGATTGGGGTTCCAGGGCAGGTCGTAGTGGATGACGGCTGTAAACTTTTCCTGCAGGTTGATCCCTTCCGAGAGGCAGTCGGTGGCCACCAGCACCCGTGGTCGGTCAACTTCCAGGTTCGCGATCTTGGCCTCCCGCTCCTCGTCTCCCATCCTGCCCGTTACACAGGCTACTTGGGCTGGGGATCCCAGCTGTTGCCGAAGGTAACTGTCCAGATACTCCGCAGTGGCAACGTAGCGGCACCAGAGGATGGGATGAAAACCTTCCTGAAGCAACTTTTTCACCAGCTCGATGGCCCGCGCCAGTTTGGTGTCGTGCTCTGGGCCCTGGAGCTGTTTGGCCAGACGGGCCAGGGCCTGCAACCGGCGGCGGTCGCTATCCGGCAGGGTTGGGTCTGCGGCTTCAAGAGCTGGCGTTGGCAGCTCATCGTCGGTACGCTCTTCTGCCGACTCGAACACCCAGCGGCTCAGTTCTGCCTCAACCTCTTCTTCTGCCTCCAGGGTTGCTCCGCTGCGATTGTGCAATGCCGCTACTGCTGCCGCCGGGCTGGACATTACGCAGCGCAAAAGGGCCAGCGCTCCCCAGTAGCGCACTCGCTGCTGGCGCTTCTCTAGTTGCTGCCCTGTGCACACCAATTCCGAGCAAAACCCATAGGTGTCCTCGAACAGCTTGCGCTGCCCCTCAGAAAGGGTGTAGGTTTCATCTTCAGCTTCCCGGGTTGGAAAACAGGTGAGCTCCTGCCAAGTTTCCCGAATATCTCGCCGCGTGCGCTGGACAAAATGACGGGCTAGCTGGACGCGTTGGTCTTCGTTGAGATCCTGGAGATCCCATGTCTCGAACTCGGGCCGCAGCAGCCCCAGCAGCGAGCGGAACGCCTCTTCGACACCGCTGTGGGGAGTTGCCGTCAGCAGGATCAGGTGGCGGTTGGGGTTTTGGGCCACCGCTTTGAGCAGACTGTGGCGCTCCTGCTGGTTTTTGCCATGGGCCGCCGCTGCCCCATGGACTTCGTCGGCAATGACCAGCTCAGGACAAAATTGCAGAAATGGGTGGCGGTTGCGCTCGGTCTTGACGAAGTCAATGCTGGCCACCTGGACAGGAAAGTGCTCGTAGAGGCTGCGCCCAACAGGGGTTTTTCGCTCCAATTGCCCCACCGTTCCCGAGCGGATGACCACTGGCTCCAGGTTAAACTTCTCGGCCAGCTCGCTGGCCCACTGCTCGCACAAATAGGGAGGGCACAGGACACAAAGGCGTCGGATCTCGCCGCGATCCAAAAGCTCCCTGGCTATCAGCAGCGCCTCGATGGTCTTGCCCACCCCTACGTCGTCGGCAATCAATAGCCGCACCGGATCGAGGCGCAGCGCCATGAGCAAGGGCACAAACTGGTATACCCGTGGCCGAATCGAGAGGCGCCCCAGAGAGCGAAAGGGAGTTGCGCCCTCCCGTAAAATCAGCCGGGCCGCCTGCCAGAGGAGAAGGGTACTGGTGGCATCGGCAGGATGATCCCCAGAGGGCCAAGGAAAGGCGGTAGGCTCCACTCGCTCGAAGGGCAAGGTGCCGCCCACAAGGTTCATCAGGTGTCGGTGAATGCAAACCGCATCTTCTGGGGTGCCGGTGAGGGGCCGCAGCACCACAATTTCTTCTGAATCAGCGGGGAGCACCACCCACTCGCGGTTGCGGCAGCGGACAATTGAGCCAGGCTGCATGGGATCCCTGGGAGCGACCTACCTTTTCCATTGCATCTTAGATACTCTTTGGGGACAACTCTCTCCCATCTCCCAATACCCTGCCGGCAGCGGTAGGATGAAACGGAGCCGGCCTCAGGTACCCCTCTGGCCCACCGACATCATGAGCAGCCCCCGTTATCCGTTTGAGCGTGTTCGCGAGCACTTGCTCTTCCAATCTTTGGAAGATGCCGAGTGGAAGGCGCTGACGGCAGCCCTGTTGCCCAGCCGCTTTTCCCCAGGCCAGGTGATCTTCCAGGAAGGGGATCCCAGTAGTGACCTGTACATGATCCTCAGTGGAGTGGTGGAGCTGCGTCGCCAGTACGTGCGACATCCGGGAGATTATTGGCTGGCCACGCTGCACGCCGGGCGCTTGTTTGGGGAACTTTCTCTGCTGACGGGGCGGCGGCGCTCCTTTACGGCAGTGAGCATGACCGAGGTGCAAACCCTACGCCTTTCCACCGAAGGGCTGATCCTGCTGCCTCTGGAAGTCCAGGTGAAACTCTACCGCGCCTGGAGCCAGATCATCAGCGAGCACCTTTACTGGCTGGATAGTATGTTCACGGATCTGCTGGAGCAGCGAGGGGTAGAAAATGTAGCCTCGGCTATGGCTCTGCTGCACCAGCGCTATCCCGCTTGAAAGAGGCTCAATCCCTGCTCCGCATAGGTTTGCAGGTCAACGTCCACGAAGACAACCCCTTGGATCCCAAATTTTGTCTTCAGAATGTTCAGGGGTTGCGATATCATGTGCTAAGCAGCAGCCCCCAAGAGATTTCAAGCAGCGAGGTCAGGAGCAGTGGTTAGGGTAGCCATCAACGGGTTTGGTCGCATTGGTCGCAACTTTTTGCGCTGTTGGCTGGGTCGCTCCCAGTCCAACCTGGACATTGTTGCCATCAACGACACCTCAGATGCTCGCACGGCTGCCCACCTGCTCAAGTACGATTCCATCCTTGGGCCGTTGCAGGGAGCAGACGTTGAGCCTGCAGAAAACGGTTTGGTGGTGAACGGCAAGCACATCCATGCCGTTTCCGACCGCAACCCCAGCAACCTGCCCTGGAAAGAGTGGAAGGTGGATCTTGTTATCGAGGCTACAGGTGTTTTTGTCGACTACCAGGGCGCCTCTAAGCACATAGAAGCGGGAGCCAAAAAGGTGGTGATCACCGCTCCGGCCAAGGGGGGAGACATTCCCACGTTTGTCTACGGTGTTAACCAGCACACCTACGACCCGGTGCGCCACAACATTGTCAGCAATGCCAGTTGCACCACCAACTGCCTCGCCCCGATCATCAAGGTGTTGCTGGACAAGTTCGGCGTCCTTCGCGCCACCATGACCACCACCCACAGCTACACCGGCGACCAGCGGATTTTGGATGGGGGCCATCGTGACCTGCGGCGGGCGCGGGCAGCAGCGTTGAGTATGGTGCCCACCACTACCGGGGCGGCCAAGGCGGTGGCTTTGGTGATCCCGGAGCTGAAGGGCAAGCTGAATGGGGTGGCGGTACGGGTTCCCACGCCCAATGTGTCTCTGGTGGATTTGGTGGTGCAGACGGAGCGGCGCGTGATTGCCGAGGAGGTAAACGCTGCCCTGAAGGAAGCCTCAGAAACTACGATGAAAGGGATCCTCGCCTATTCGGACATCCCGCTGGTCTCGATTGACTATCGCGGCCACGATTGTTCGGCCATTGTGGATGCGGAGATGACCAGTGTGCTGGATGGGGATCTGGTGAAGGTGATGGCTTGGTACGACAACGAGTGGGGCTACTCCCAGCGGGTGGTGGATCTGGCCGAGTACATGGCTGCTCACTGGGTGGAGTAGGCTGCTTCGGTTGGCTTCCCCATCATTCTCCCATCAAGAACTGGGCAAAAACCTGCCAGCGCTTGCCGTCGTGGAGGAGAAGCGTCAAAGCCGACGCCGTGAAGGAACTTTGAAAAAAACGGGTCTTGAACTGCGGCCAAGCGGCGCGAAAGTGGGCGGGGGTTAGATCTCGAAAGGCAACGGTCATGTGGGGCACGAACGGACGGCCCTGAGCGGTTGTCTCTTTCTGGTTGAGAAGGATCCCCATGTGGTGATGGGCTTGAGCTTGTAGCCGCTGCAGTTCTGGGGAGGGCACGACATGGATAAAAATGACGCGCGGTGCGAAGGCCCCAAAGCCGGATAGCTGGATGGAGACGGGGGTCTGACGCCTGGCAAAGTCCTCTAGGGATCCCGTCAAGGCTGGCAGCTCGGAACTGGGCCACTCGAACGGCGGCACCAGGGTGATGTGGGGGGGAGAGCGCAGAGCTGCTCGGCTGGCAAATTGCTCTGCAAACTCTTGCTGGATGGCCGTCACCTGCTCTTGCAGGGCCGGAGGGGGAAGCAGAGCAAGAAACAGTCGCTGCTTGGGGTTATCCACCAGCATCGGTAAGAACCTAGAGAACAGGGGATAATGCAACTGTAGCCAAGCCCAAACATCTTGTTATGTCGCGTCCTGTCGCTTCTTCCCCTATCCTGGATCCCTCCTCGGCAACCGGATCCCCAGGCCAAGCGCCTCAGCCGGCTCCCATTCCGCCCTACCAGTGGCATTTGTTCCTGTGTGCGGATCAAACTAAGCCCAAATGTTGTGAGAAAGCTGTGGGATTGGAAGCCTGGGACTATTTAAAATCGCGGATCAAAGAATTGGATCTGGAAATCGGGAGCGCCGGATCCCTGCGGGTGCACCGCACCAAAGCCAACTGCCTGCGGGCGTGCGACTATGCTGTTCCCGGCCCTGTGCTGCTGGTCTATCCCGGTGGGTTTTGGTACCACTCGGTCACGCCGGAGGTGGTGGAGGAGATTCTTCAAAAGCACATCTTGGGAGGGATCCCTGTTGTTGAGTATCTGGTAGCCCAAGATACCCTCAGCGCCCCTGATCCAAAAGGGCATGGATAGCCTGCACGCACTCTGCCGTCACCTGCTGCAAATCGGCCTTATCGCTGGAAGCAGGGGGGGGAATCACGTCGCCAATGCGCACCGTGATGGGGCAGAACAAACGCGGCCACCGGGATCCCTTGGGCAGCACTTTCTCGGTACCCCAGAGGGCCACAGGCAACAGAGGGGTTTGCGTTCGCGCTGCAACCAGAGCCGCTCCCAAGTGGGGGTGAGGAATGCGGCCATCGGGGGTACGAGTGCCATTCAAAAAGATCCCCACCGCCCATCCCCGCGCCAAGGCTGCTTCTGTGGCTCGCAAGGCAGCGCGGTCGGAGCCGCCTCTTTTGACCGGATAGGCCCCGTAGAGCTGAATCGCTTGCTTCAACCCCGGCACCCGAAACAGCTCTTCCTTGGCCATGAAGGCCACCGGGCGGCGCACCGCATTGGCCACCAGCGGCGGATCCAAATGGCTGGCGTGGTTGCTGACGACGATGAGGGATCCCTGGCGAGGCACGTTTTCCTGCCCATAGGTGCGCCCAAAATACAGTCCCCGAAACAAGGGGTTGACCACCAGCCACTTGAGCAGCCAGTAGGCCAACCAATCCCGGCGGCGATAACCCATCTGTGAGTCCAACGATCCCTGCCACTCCGGCAGCAGTTCCCTCTCTGAGTGTAGTGGAGGGTGGGTGCTGAAGGGGATCCCTGGGCTTCAGCTCTCCAAATCGGGATCCTCACCCAAAGCCCGCAATCTTGCCGCCAGACGCTCCGCCCGTTGATGTTCTCGCTCTGCCCTTTGGCGTTCTTGCTCGGCCCGTTCCCGCTCCAACTCAGCCCGTTCATCGCCGGTCAGCAGCAACTGCCCTTGGGCATCACACCAGCGCAGCCAGCGAGCTTGTTTCCCCTCAAAAACGCCTTCCCACACCGTCAGGCCCAGCCCCACCTGTTCTAGCCAGGTCTCGGTCATTTCCGCGTAGTGGCGGCCCCGCAGTTCGAAAATGCGCAACTCCTCCGGCCCCAGCTCATGATTGGGATCGAAGACCGCGTAGTAGCTAACTCGCATCTGCTCATAACGGCTCAGCTTGCCTTCCAGCTCGTCGCCTTCGCGGTTGGAGACGATCTCGATCACCACATCCGGCGGCTTGTCAAATTGCCAGAGCAGGTAGCAACGGTTTTGCTTCTCCCACCATTGCTCCGGCACCGTGACGTCCAGGCTGAGAAAAACATCCGGCACAATCGGGGGCCGACCGATGGCGGTGTAGATGCCTACATTTGCCGCTGCTAAAAAGGTTTTGCCGCGCAAAGCGCTGTAGAGAGCCCCTGTCAAGAGGCGCTGCTGCTTTTCGGAGGCGAAATTATCCACCGGGGTATCGTCCTCCGTCACAAGGTCGGCAACGTCGGGAACCAGCAGTTCAGTATCCATGGGCAGATGGGGGTGGGGATGCCAGTGATCTTAGCCGCTCACCTCAGGGATCCTCTGCTCCCTGAGAAACAGAGAAAACAGAGTCCTCGAGCAAGCCCAGGTACAATCGAGAAAGCTTTACTTAACGATGATTTCTTTTTCTTCGCTGCTCGATGCAGATCGACATCCGTCCCGCGGAAAACTCGGACAGTGCGGCTCTGCTCCACATTTTGCAAGTGGTCTTTGCGGAGTATCCAGGCTGTGTATTGGACATCGAAGAGGTGCCGGAGTTGCTTCAGCCTGCCACAGCTTTCGCGGAGATGGGGGGATCCCTTTGGGTGGCGCAGCATCAGGATCAAGTGGTCGGCTGTGTCGGCCTTGTGCCCGATGGGATCCCTGGGCGCATGGAGCTGAAAAAACTCTACACTCTGCCCACAGTGCGCGGTCGGGGTTTGGGTCGGCGTTTGATTGAACAGGCCGAATTTGCGGCTCGGCAGCAGCAGGCGGACTCTCTGCATCTGTGGACAGATACTCGCTTCACGACGGCTCATCGGGTTTATGAGCGGCTCGGCTATGTGCGTCTGCCGGAAATTCGTGAATTGCACGATCGCAGCAACTCTGTGGAGTATCACTACGAAAAGCGTCTCCGTTGAGGGTCGGGCTGTTGAACTGTGATGCGTTGGTGATTGGCTGTGGAGTGGTGGGCTGTGCCATTGCCTACGAATTGGCCACAGCTGGGCTGTCGGTCATTGGAGTGGATGCCGGGGAGCCGGCCTCAGGCGCCGCGGGCGCGTCGCTGGGGGTGTTGATGGGGATCTGCAGCCGCCAGCCTAGCGGGGAGGTGGTGCAGTTGCGTCTAAAAAGCCTGGAGCTGTTCGATCCCCTAATCGCGCGGCTGGAGGAAGACCTGGGCCGGAGTTTGCCCGTCAATCGGCGCGGCATTCTCAAACTCCTCAGGGAGGAGGAAGTGGAAGCTTGGCAAGAGACCCTGGCGGCCCGCCGACAAGCAGGTTACCGCCTAGATCTGCTCAGCCCTGCCGAAGTGGGATCCCTGCAGCCCGGCCTGCGCAGCGACCTGGCGGCGGCCATCTACTCTCCCCAGGATCGGCAAGTCCAACCCAAGCTCCTAACCCAGGCTCTCTGGGAAGCAGCCCAACGCAAGGGATCCCGCTTTTTCTTCCACCAGCCTGTCCAGAAGATTCAGCGCAGCTCGGATCCCCCCTTTCGCCTGCAAACGGTTTACACGCCCGCTCTCACCCTCTCGGCAGGGCACGTCATCCTGGCGGCAGGTCTGGGCAGCTCTCCTCTGGCCAAAGAGCTGGGGCTGCAGGTGCCGCTGCAAGCGGTCAAAGGTCAGGCCCTGCGGGTCAAAGCCCCCGGGATCCCCCTGGGGCCCGTGGTCACCGACGCGGATCTGCATCTGGTTCCTTTGGGCGATGGATCCCTGTGGGTGGGGGCAACAGTGGAATTTCAGGCCCCTCATCCCGAGCCGACGCTGCTGGCGCTACAAGATCTGCTGGCCCGCGCCATCCGACTCTGCCCGGCTTTGGCCGAAGCGACTTTGTTGGATCATTGGGCCGGCCATCGGCCTCGACCAGTGGGACAGCGCGCCCCCATCCTGGGTTGGGCTCCTGGCTACGCCAATCTGCTCATTGCCACCGGCCATTATCGCAATGGAGTGTTGCTGGCCCCGATCAGCGCCGCCATCCTGCGGGACTTGGTACTGAAAGGGGAAACAGCCCTCTGTGATCTAGGGCCCTTTGCCCCCAGACAGGGCTGAGCCCGTATCCATCTTCCGGCTCTCGGCCCGCCGATGGACAGGACATATGTCAGAATGAAAGGCTGCCTGGTTAGGATCGGATCGTCCGTTGAGTAGCCCAAAGGAGAAGAGAGCCTTGCCGAAGTTCGCCCTAAAAGCCCTCTGGTTGGAAAACGATTTGGCTATTGCCGTCGATCAGGTGGTGGCCAAAAACCGCAGCCCCCTCACCCACTACTTTTTCTGGCCGCGGGATGACGCCTGGGAGCAGCTTAAGGCTGAGCTGGAAAGCAAAACTTGGATCAGCGAAGTGGATCGCATCGAGCTGCTTAACCGAGCCACCGAACTCATCAACTACTGGCAAAACGGCGGGCGCAACCGCCCCATCAGCGAAGCCCAGGCCCAGTTTCCCGACATCCTGATCGGCGGCAACTCCTAGCCCTCTCCCCCCTGTCAGCCAAAACGTGACTCCGGATCTGCCCATCTTGCTCAGGCTCCCGTCTTTGAGCTAGATTGGCACTCGGGAGTTTAGAGTGCTAACTCCCTGCTGGCCGAGCCGGAGGATTCCTGGGAACCCCACTCCGCCTGGCAGTACCCAAAGTAGGAGCCCAGTCAGACTTACGAGGATCGCGGATTCTATGGCAAAGCGGATTCTGTTTAGAGAAGAGGCCCGCAAGGCATTGGAGCAGGGCATCAACCAACTGGCGGATGCAATCAAGGTTACGATTGGCCCCAAAGGACGCAACGTGGTCTTGGAGAAGAAGTTTGGTGCCCCCCAAATCGTCAACGACGGGGTCACGATTGCCAAGGAAATTGAGTTGGCCGATCCTTTGGAGAACACAGGCGCCCAGTTGATGCGGGAAGTGGCCTCTAAGACCAACGATGTGGCCGGAGATGGTACCACCACAGCCACCATCCTGGCCCAAAGCATGGTGCGGGAAGGGCTCAAAAACATCTCGGCGGGCGCCAACCCTGTGGCCTTGCGACGCGGCATTGAAAAGACCACCGCCTACTTGGTGGAGCAAATTGCGGCTCACGCCAAGGCTGTGGAAGGCCGTAAGACCATCGCCGAAGTAGCCACCATCTCTGCCGGCAATGACAGCGAAGTGGGAGAGATGATCGCCAAGGCCATGGATGCTGTAGGGCGAGATGGGGTGATCACGGTCGAAGAATCCAAGTCGCTGGAAACCGAGTTGGACGTGGTGGAGGGGATGCAGTTTGACCGCGGCTACATTTCCCCCTATTTCGTCACCGACTCGGAGCGGATGGTGGCCGAGTATGAGAATGCTTATCTGCTGATTACCAGCAACAAGATCTCCAGCCTGCAAGATCTGGTGCCCATCCT
>NZ_JANSHQ010000259.1:0-12158 GCF_047461715.1 Synechococcus sp. R8-2
ATTGACTAGAGTCATGCTCCTGACCGTCCTGAAGACTTCCTTCCAGATCACCCTGGCTCCCCTGTTCATCGACCGTGTCCACCAAGAGGCCTCCCATCCGGGCAATGGAGCTGTGGTGGTGATGAGCGGCACTGTTCGAGACAACACCAATGGCCGCCCTGTCGATTACCTGGAATACCAAGCCTACGAGCCCATGGCTCTGAAGGTCTTCGCCGATATTGCCCGACAAATTCAGCAGCGCTGGCCAGATGCCAACAGTGTGGTCATCCACCACCGCATCGGCAAGCTGCGCATTGGCGAGATCAGCGTCTTGGTGGCGGTGGGCACCCCTCATCGGGCCGAAGGGTTTGCTGCCTGCCAATTTGCCATCGACACCCTCAAGCACAACGCCCCCATCTGGAAAAAAGAATACTGGCGAGATGGCACCAGCGCCTGGGTGAGCCTTGGCGCTTGCGAGCTCTCTTCGGCATAGATCCCCCTACACCATACCCACTTGCTCAGCCAAACCCAATTGCTGGCGGGCTGTTTGGCAATCTTGCTGAATTTGCTGAATCAAATCTGCCACCGTGGGAAATCTCCGCTCTGGGCGGATAAAGCCCCGTAGCGCCACCCGCACCTCTTGCCCGTAGAGATCTCCTGTCCAATCCAATAGATGCACCTCGACGGTGTGCTGTAAACCGGCAAACGTGGGCCGATGGCCAATGTTCATCACCCCAGGTAGAGCTGCCGCAGCAGCAGGCACATCCACCCAAACGCTGTACACCCCATCGCGGGGCAAAAACTTCTCCGGAGGCAAGCGGAGGTTGGCGGTGGGAAAGCCCAGTTGTCGGCCCCGCTGATCCCCTTGCACCACTTCTCCCGTTAGCCGGTAAGGACGACCCAAGAGCGCTTCGGCGGTGGACACCTCCCCAGTCGCCAAGGCAGCTCGAATGCGAGAGCTGCTCACCCGTTCCCCGTTCAGTTTCGCCTCCGGGATCACCTCCACCGGAATGCAGCGCTCGGATCCCCAAGCCTGGAGCGTTTGGGCGTTGCCGGAGCGACGGTGACCAAAGCAAAAATCCCAACCGACGCTGAGATGGCGAACGCGCAGGCCCTGTTCAAGTACCGTTTGGATGAACTCTTGGGGGGGCTGGCAGGCAAATGCAGGGGTGAAGGGGAGCAGTACCACCTGCTCAAAGCCCATTTGCGCCAACAGATCCAGCTTTTCGGCAGGGGGAGTGAGCAACAGCTGAGGCCGCCTCGTCAAGACTTCCTGGGGATGGGGATGAAAGGTGAGGACAGTACGTACCCCCTGAAGAGAATCTCGAATCGGCTGCAGCACCTTCTGATGGCCCAGATGTAAGCCATCGAAGTTCCCGATGGCCACAGCGGTGGGTCGCAAGGTTTGAGCCAGATCAGAAGTGATGTGCACTGTCCGGGATCCTAAAAACAGCCAACCAACTGCCTACCCCAGAGGCCACAGCAGGGCCACCAACCCACTCAAGCCCACTACGCCCCACAAGCTCCGTCGCAGGCGCTGCAACACAGGATCAATCTGATACCTGACAATCAGCCGATGCTGAGCCAGCTCCTCTTCTGACTTGGCATACATCGCCCCATCGTACCAGCCACTTTCTTCATAGGGAATCTGGGCTTGTACCAAGCGCCGCCGCACATAAGCCCATCCCAAGTAGAGATGGAGCAACACCAGGCCGAGCAAGACATTGGCCCCCAGCACCGACCCAGAGACAAAGTGGCCCCAATCTCCGGCAAAGCTGCTCCAAACCAGCGGGGAAACCGCCAGCACAACAGCTCCCCAAACCCCAAAGATTCGTTTTAAGTAAGGGATCCACTCCAAAGCGGGCCAGGAAAAAGGAAAGGCCTCCCTCAGCTCTGCATACTGCCGGAGCGGCTGCTGCTCAGGGGGGATGGGATGGAAGGGATCCAGCATACGCCTTAACGTATCTACACAAAATGATACCGGTCGGGTCGGCCCCCCGCCAAGCCCATCCTCAGACCTCCATCTCCCAGCAGAGGCGGCTCAGAAATCGAGCCCGGATACCCCCCATCAACCGAAGGCAAGCGGGGTATCGTATTAAAGTGTGGTCGCGTCTAGAATTCATCTCATCATGAGCGTCACAGGCGAATCTGCCGCCACCGCCGCGCCCTACGTGATCTTAAAAGAGCCGGATGGCAGCCAGAGGAAACACATTCTCTCGGGAGCGACCGCTTGGACCCTAGGCCGCGATGAAGACAACGCCATCGTCTTGAGCGATCCCAGCGTTTCCCGCCAACATGCCCTGCTGCAATACCTCGACAACAACAGCATCTATCTCATCGATCTGGGCAGCCGCAACGGCTCGTTTGTCAACAATCGCCGCGTCAGCATTCCCACCCTGCTGCAGGATGGGGATCACCTCACCCTTGGACAATCCCAGCTGGAGTTCCACAGCGGATCCCTGGCCAGCTCAGAACCCAGCCCCGCGGCCAAACCTTCGGACACCCTGGTTTTACAAACCCGCTGGCTGATCTCGGTGGCGGTGGTCGATGTGCGAGGTTACGGACAACTGACTCAACAACTGGACGAGCGCCTGCTTTCCCAGGTGATGGGAGATTGGTTCCGGCGGGGTGGGGATATCATTCAGCAGTACGGGGGCACTGTCGATAAATACATTGGCGATGCGATTATGGCCGTTTGGTTCCATGTGCCCCAAGCCAACACTGCTTCTCTGGGCACGGAAGTGCCGGGAATTCACCTCGATGTGAAGTCGGTTTTGCAGGCCATAGCGAAGCTGTTTCAAATGACCGAGCAACTGAACGGTGAGTTTCCGCTGCCTTCTCCCATTCGTCTGGGGGCAGGGGTTAACACAGGCTCGGCAATCGTGCGCCAGGTGGGCAACAACACCCGCCAAGAATATACGGCTCTGGGAGATACGGTGAATTTGGCCTTTCGCATCGAGAGCGCTACCCGCACCCTCAACGCCGACCTGGCGATCAGCCAGGACACCTATACCTGCTTGGCTAAACAGCTGGGGCAGGCAGCCGCCTGCTTCTCCCATCAGGCTGTGGAGCTGAAGGGGTATGCCCACCGCCATCAGGTGTACTACTGCGATGTGCGGTCTTTGCAAGCCGTTCTCAGCCCCTAGACTTGGATCCGACTACCCGGAGATGTCTTGCCGCTGTCTGCTGTCTGACAGAGCAAGGTGGGGGATCCCGCTGTTCTTTTAGAACCTCCTGCTGCTCCTTGAGCCGATAAGATGGCAAGGCCCATTTCGACTGCACAAGAGCCTGGCCCATGACTCTGGTCAATCGCCCCGAGGTGGTGGCAGAGCTAACCGAACTCTACCATCAGTACGAAGCTGCCCTGACGAGCAATGATGTGCCCACCCTGAACCGCCT
Source organism: Synechococcus sp. R8-2 (assembly GCF_047461715.1). Lineage (NCBI taxonomy): Bacteria > Bacillati > Cyanobacteriota > Cyanophyceae > Synechococcales > Synechococcaceae > Synechococcus > Synechococcus sp. R8-2. Next base: position 3,379 of record NZ_JANSHQ010000259.1, read on the forward strand.
GTTTTGGGATGGCCCCCAGGTGGTGCGCTTTGGTGTGGGGGAAAATCTCTACGGGGGAGACGAGATCAAGGCTTTTCGCCAACGGCGTCCTCCCACGAATTTGGCCCGCGAGATGCTGCGTTTGCAGGTAGTCACCTTTGGGGCGGATTGCGGCTCGGTCACCTTAGAGTTTCGCCGTCCGGTGAACGGGATCCCTCGCTTGGGCCGCCAAAGCCAGATGTGGTACAGGTTCCCCGATATCGGCTGGAAGATCGTCTCTGCCCACGTGTCCTTTTTGCCGGAAGATCAGGGGGAAATGCTGCGCAAAAGCTGCGGATCCACCTCGCCCACGTAGGTATTCAGCCCAATGGCCGTGGCGATCAAAGCCCCATCCACCTCCACCCGCCGATACTGGGAGATGGCCTCTGCCAGGGGCACATCCACCACCCGCCGATTTTGCCAGGCCACCATGCGGTCGTATTTGCCTTGGGCGATCAAGTCCACAGCAGCCACCCCAAAGGCTGCTCCCAGCAGGCGATCCAGAGGAGAGGGCGTACCTCCCCGCTGCAGGTGGCCCAAAACCATAACCCGCGTCTCGATGCCGGTGCGCAGGGCGATCTCGTTGCCGATGTAATGGCCAATGCCGCCGTAGAGAGACTGCCCCAGGCTGTTGGTGTGGGTCACCGGCTCCCCCGACTCGGTGCGAACCGCCTCTGCCACCACCACAATGCTGAAGTTATTGCCTCGCTCTTTGCGGTCGCGGATTCTTTTGCAGACATTCTCCAGCTTGTAGGGAATTTCCGGGATCAAAATCACATGCGCCCCCCCGGCAATGCCGGCGCTGATGGCAATGTGGCCAGCATCCCGCCCCATCACCTCCATGACCATGACTCGGCTGTGGCTGATGGCCGTGTAGGTGAGCTGATCTAGGGCTTCCACAGCCACGCTCAGAGCTGTGTTGAACCCCACCGAATACTCGGTGGCACCGACATCGTTGTCGATGGTCTTGGGGATCCCGACAAAGTTCCAATCCCCCTGCAGGGCCAGTTGCCGGAGAATGGCCAAGCTGCCATCCCCCCCCACCCCGATCAGCGCATCCAACCCAAGCCGGTGGTAGCCGGTGATCACCTCTGCCGAGCGATCCACCAAGCTGCCGTCGGGCATAGGGTAGGCGAAGGGGTTGCCTTTGTTCACGGTACCCAAGATGGTGCCGCCGTAGCGCAAAATGCCGGAAACCCGCTTCACATCCAGCAGCTCCGCCTCCACCGGTCGAGCCATCAGTCCTGCCGTCGCATCTTTGATGCCATAAACTTCCATGTCGTAGTCGCGGGCCCGCCGCACCACCGCTCGAATCACGGCGTTGAGGCCGCCACAATCGCCGCCGCTGGTGAGGATCCCGATTCGCTTACGTTTGGGCATAGAGCTCTAGTTAAAGAAAGGTGAACATCCTGAACAGAGATAAGGGTCTATATCGCTTGCAGAGAATCCCTACTCAATCGCAAACTACGGATGTGATCCAGTCGATCATTATCCCAATTATCTTGGTTCAATCAGCTCTGGAGAAACACCTTCTGGTTGGGGGAGTGCTGAAAAAGAAGAAATTGAGGGATCCATACAGCCCAGCAAGATCAGGTCAGCTTGCGCTCCCGGTGGGGTTTGGGGTTGGCGATCAAGCCCAGCCGTTAAGTATTCTTCACAAAAAGGATTAAGAAACATTGCCGCACAAGCTGCCGATTAGGAAAGACTTCGATATCTCTGAGGATAGATCTTTTCAATCAAAAAGACTTGGGAGCAACAATCCACTCAAAAACTGAAATTATTTGTTAAGCAGGGATGATCAAAACCTGGTCAACCCGATGATAGGGATGAGGATAGAGATAAGGCATCCAGTCTGATTTGGGAGCAGTACCATGACTCAAACCATTGCCCAGTGTGCTCTACAAGGGGCCTCAGAGTTGCTCAGCCGCTACCGGCAGGGAGAGCGCCATTTTCCCCAGTCCTGCTTGGAGTATGCCTTTTTGAGGGGGGTCGATCTGCGAGGGGCCAATCTCGAGGGATCCGATTTGCATGGGGCTAACCTGCGCTACGCCAACCTGCGGGGCAGCAATCTGGCAAAGGCCGACCTGCGCTGTGCCGACCTGCGCTATGCCGACCTTGAGGGAGCCTGCTTGGAAGGGGCCAATTTGAGGGGATCCCTCTACAATCACAGCACCTGCTTCCCGGTGGGGTTTGATCCGGTGACGGCAGGGATGCAGCCCTTTGAATTTTGATTGGGGAAGGAGAGGGGATCCCTGAGCCCTCAGGCCAAGGGAAAGCGCTCCCGCAAATCTCGAATCACCGGAGCGGGCACCAGATGATCGATGGGGCCGCCCAGCTTGGCGACCTCCTTCACCAGGCTGCTGCTGACAAAACTGTGCTCGCTGGCGGTGGCAAGGAACAAGGTTTCCAGTTCGGGAGCCAGCAGCTTGTTGGTGTGGGCCATTTGCAGCTCCACATCGAAGTCCGACAAAACTCGCAAGCCGCGCACGATCACCTTTGCCCCCCGTTGACGGGCGTAGGCCACCGTCAGACCTGAAAACGTATCAACTTCAACATTTTTGAGATGGGCTGTGGACAGGCTAATCTGGGCCTGCCGCTGCTCGGGGCTGAACAGAGGGGTTTTGTTGGGGTTTTTCAAGACGGCGACGATTACCTTGGAAAAAAGACGGCTGGCCCGCTCGATAACATCGAGATGTCCAAGGGTAATCGGGTCAAAGCTGCCGGGGTAGAGGGCGATCATGGCCAACCTCGTGCTATTCCTCACCCTACCTGGTCTCGGGCCCAAGCCAAATAGGTTGTGCTCACTTGAGTGGCTGCCAGAGCCAGGATCTCGGGCTCAGCGTAGGGGTGCAGCTCTCGCAGCCGTTGTTCCAGGCGGGGGTAGGCAGTTGCGGGCAATTTGAGCAGGATGAGGAACTCGGCATCGGTCTGCAGGGATCCCTGCCAGCGATAGTAGGACGTGATCCCGGGCAAGACCTGGGCACAGGCCACATAACGTTCGGCCACCAAGGTATGAGCCAAGCGATGGGCCTCGGTTTCGGATCCCACCGTGGTCATGACAACCGCGAGGGTATCGGGTGTGGTCTTATCGTCCATGCGGGGCGGGGAAGTTGTTAGCCGGGCGGTTTCTCCCTATCCTATCGCCCGCCGGGCTAGGCGTTCCTAGCTCACCGAGGGCTTGGCTTTCCCAAAGTAGGGTCGCTTCTGGTGCCAGCGCCAGGCAGTTTGAATGATCTCGGCCAAGTCGGTGTAGAGAGGTTTCCAGTTGAGATCGCGAAGGATGGCACCGGCATCGCCCACCAAGCGCGGGGGATCCCCAGGTCGACGTGCTCCCATTTGCACCGGGATCCGCTTTCCGGTCACGGCTGCTGCGGTGGCAATGACCTCTTTGACGGAAAAGCCTTGGCCATTGCCCAGGTTGTAGGCTGCTGGTACGGGTCGGCCAGAGGCCAGCGCTTCTACCGCCAACACGTGGGCTTGCGCCAGGTCGGTGACGTGAATGTAGTCGCGGATACAGGTGCCATCGGGGGTATCGTAGTCATCTCCAAAAACCGTGATGTGAGGACGTTGGCCTCCGGCGACCTCCAACACCAAGGGGATCAAGTGGGTTTCCGGGTCGTGGGCCTCCCCAATTTCACCATCGGGATCGGCTCCGGCGGCATTGAAGTAGCGCAGGCTAATGGATCGGATCCCGTGGGCAACCTGGAAATCTTGCAAGATCTGCTCCACCATTAGCTTGCTCTGGCCGTAGGGGTTGATGGGACGTTGCGGATGACTTTCGGGAATGGGAATCCGCTCTGGCACCCCATAAGTGGCACAGGTGCTGGAGAACACTATGTAAGGGATCCCGTGATCCCGCATGGCCTCCAGCAAGTTCAGGGATCCGGCCACGTTGTTGCGGTAGTATTTGCCGGGATCCTTCACCGACTCGCCCACATAGGCATAGGCAGCAAAGTGGATCACCCCTTCTGGGCAATAGTGCTGGATGACTTGATCAAGCCGCTGGCGGTCGGCGAGATCCCCAATCTCCAACGGCCCCCAGCGAACTGCCCAGGGGTGCCCGTAAACCAAGTTGTCGTAAGTGATGGGCAGATGGCCAGAGGCCGCCAGAGCTTTGCAAGTGTGGCTGCCGATGTAGCCCGCCCCGCCGGTAACCAGGAGACGCATAGGCAAACGTCAGATGGAAGATCCCACCCAGGGTAAAGGTTGTCAACGGGATCCCTTCAAGCTCCAAAAGCTTCTTTGGCGGCGTACATGACCTCCACACTGATCTCGGTCAAGCCTCGTTCGCGGGCAAATTTTTCGGTGTTGCGTTTAACCTTGCCGCGCACAAAGCCGGGCACCTTGTTCAGCTCCGCCTGGGCTTCCCGCGTCCAGACGAGGTCGGAATCGGCGCTCAGGCTCTTGTGAATCACCTCCTTGGTGTCGTGGCCACCGAAGATTTCCAGCAGATGATCCTCCATGCCCAGGGTAAAGGAGTTGTAGATCAAGTCCACAATTTGGTTGGCGCCCTCATAGCCCAAAAAGGGCCGGTAGCCGATAGGGAAATCCTGCACGTGGATGGGGGCCGAGATGACCCCACAAGGGATCCGCAGCCGTTTGCCCACATGCCGCTCCATCTGGGTGCCGAAAATCGCAGCAGGTTCCGCCTGGGCAATCGCATCCGCCACGCGGGTGTGATCCTCCGTCATCAAGATCTGATCGCAATACCCTCCCACCTCTGCCTGGAACCACTCCCCATCGTAGGTGCAATAGCTGCCCGCCCACACCACGTGGATCCCCATCTCGCGGGCCAAGATCTTGGTGATCGCTGCCGCGTGGGTGGAATCCCCGAAGACCACCGCTTTTTTGCCGGTTAGGTTTTGGCAGTCGATGGAGCGGGAAAACCAGGCCGCTTGGGAAATGTGCAGGGTTTGCTCCTGGATGTAGGCTTCATAATCGACAGGGATCCCTTGCTCGTTTAGGATCTTCTGGATCTGGCGGATGAAGCGAGCCGTTTCCACCACCCCCATCGGGGTGATCTCAATGTAAGGCATGCCGAATTCCTGCTGCAGATAGCGAGCTGTCATCGGCCCCAGCTCCCGATAGGGCACCACATTAAACCAAGCCCGCCCCAGGTGTTTGAGATCGTGGACACTGGCCCCTTGCGGGATCACCAGGTTGAGCTGGATCCCCAGATCCCGCAGTAGCACCTTCAGCTCCCGCAGATCATGGGCATTGTGAAACCCTAGGGTGGAAATGCCAAGGATGTTACAGGAAGGCCGCTCCGTCTTTTGGGGCAGGCCGTCTAACTCCCCGCTTTTGCAAGCTTTGGTGATGTAGAACTCCACAATCTGGTGCAGGGTGCGATCCGCTGCCTGCAATTCGTTAACCCGGTAGTGGTTGACATCTGCCAGCACCACATCGCAGCGACTGGCCAACTGGGCCTGCCGGACAAAGTGATGCAGATCTTCCTGCAAAATGCTAGAGGTGCAGGTGGGGGTGACGACGATCAGATCCGGCTGCTCCTCGCCGTCTTTGCGGACGATGTTGCGAATCACCTTTTCGTCGGATCCCCGCGCCAACACCTGCCGGTCAACGACGCTGGTGGTTACCGGAGTAAAATCCCGCTCTCGCTCCAACATGGAACGCATCACGTTGAAGTAGTCGTCCCCAAGGGGGGCGTGCATGATGCTGTGAACATTTTTGAAAGAACTGGCCACCCGCAGCGTGCCGATATGGGCAGGGCCAGCGTACATCCAATAGGCCAATTTCATGGGCAGCCTCTCAAGAAAGCCAGAGACAAAATCAAGGATCCCAACCCACCGCCGGATGTGCACCCGCTGGGAATCTCTCCTGGCATTGTAGAACGCTCAGCAGCCGGCATCCCTTGGCTGTCATCCTCCGTAACTCCCAACCGAGACGCTCCCAAGCCAAACTCGATCAAAAGAAAAACAACCCTGCCAAGGCAAGTGTGATTACGGGGATCCCCCTACTCCGCCCAAAGGGCTTGTTCCATCCTAGAAATAGGAGCGATGGATACCCATCTGGCTCCAGAGCCCAAGCTGAGGAACTTCAGGGATCCTGACAGGGAATCGGCTGGTGGACAAGAGCAGAGGAGTTTTTGTATTTTTCGTTACATGTTAACTTTTGGAGACAAAACATGTAGCTCTACAACGTTGAGCAGAGATTCTTGTTTACAGAAGCAAGCTTTCCGTTGGAGAAGGCAGACTAACAGAGGGAAGAGAGATGGCTGATGTTTCCCTGAATACAAGCTCGACACAGAGAATTGTCGATGGCTAGTAATTTTGCGCGCCGTAACCGACCAAAGGCTGCTGCTTCTTCAAAGGTTGAGGTGAAAGCTTATGGGTTCCACAACGATTTCTTGGCAACGTGCTCGCAAAGCTCCTCAGGAGCTGCCTGGTTCCATGACTTCTGTGCTTTTCAAGTCCACGGGTCGCCTGCGCGACTGGTTGCAGGCTCCGTTGCGTCCCATTCAATCGGCTATGGATAACTTTAGCATCCGCGATCCACGCTTGGCCCATTTCCTTTGCCAGTGGATCCCGGCCCGCTGCCCCTTTGAGCGAGATGTGGTGCTGTTTGGCCATAAGGTGATGCACATTCCGCCCATGTGTAAGCTCAACCCCCTCTACGACCAGGTGGCAGGGCTGCGCTTCCGGGCCTTGTCGTTTTTGGCGGAGCGAGGAGAAGACATTAGCCGTTACCTGTAAGGCAGCTTTTTCCACTAAATCTTTTTTCAAGGGATCCCTGGCCATCCAAAGCCTGCTGCCAAACTCCGGAGCGGATCCCATTAGAAGCGGGTCTCAAACTCGATGGAAATGACATTGTTGCCCTCGAGGTCGGTGCTGGCGCGGGTGAGGGTTTGCTCGTTGAGGCGGTAGCGGGCGCTGTAGCGGGTGGGCTGAAAGGGATCCGTTAGGTTGCGCTGCACCGAGATGGAAGTGGCTGGCCCCAGATCGCGGGCCACCTCCAGCGCTAGCCCTATCGAGGAGCGGTTGGCAGCGCGGCTATCGACCTGGGGGACGGGGCTAATGCGCACCTCGTCTAGGCCCAGGGTGTCCCGCAGCGTGTCCAGCACATCGTTGAGCAAGGCAGTTCCGGCCAGGCCGGCCACTCCGGCTTCGGGGTTGAGGCGGGCCAGAGCTGTGCCTCCCAGGAGGGCGACGATCTCTTCGGGGGAGCGGCTGGGGCTGCTGGAAAGGGCCAGAACCCCGTTGCGGGGATCCGCCTCAGCCAGCTGGCTGGCCCGCCCGTTGACCGTGGCGAAAATCTCGATGCTCTGCTGGGATCCCGGCAGGTTGCGGTTGGTGTCAAAGGGGGAGAGCTCTTGGGGAAAGCGATAGACCTCGATGGCCTGGGTCATCAAGCGCAGGTTCAGGAAGGGATCGAAGGGGTTGTCTAGGTCAAAAGTGGCGGTATTGGAGCGGGAGCGATCCAGGCGAAAGTTGGCAAGGGGCAGGTTGACGCGGCCTCGCTCTAGGGCAATGGTGCCCGCTGGGCGCAGATCCTGGGGAGTGCCAAACAGGCGCAAGGTGCCGGCAGCATTGAATTCAAACAGATTGGGACGCTGCACGCGGATCCCTGGCCCCAAGACCAGCTCCAGTCCGTTGAGCCGCGGCTGCCAGAAGGGATCCGGCGAAGTCGAGCCGGCGGCAGCTGTTGCGGCCTCAGGTTCTGCCCGGCGGGGGCTGACATCCACGATCCCTTGAGAAACCTCCAGCCGCCCCTCGAGCAAAGGTTGCAGAAGCAGCCCTCTGACAGCCACCTCGCCGTCCAGATGGCCAGTGTAGAGGCTGGGCAGGTTGAGCTGGATCCCTTGGAGTTGCAGAGTTAAGGGTGGCGAGGTTTCGTCCATCTGCAGGGCACCGCGAGAGTTGACGGGCAAAAAGCCTTCAGCCAAAAGGGATCCACCCCCCAACTGTCCCCGCAGCTCCTGGACTTGCAGCTGATTGAGGTTAAAGGCGATCTGGCCTGTGAGGTCGGTAATGGGCTCCGGCAGGGCTGCCAGCTTGAGGATCCCCGAGTTGACGCTCAAGTTCCCCTGCAGGCTGGGCTCTCGCAAGGTGCCGCGGATGGCCAGCTCCAGTTGGCTTTGGCCGCCTTCCCAGCGCACCTGGTCGGTGAAGAGGTTGATCAGGCGCAGACCGCCATGCTTGGCTTGCAGGGTGAGGTCGATCTGGTCGGATTCGGCCCGCACCTCGGCAAAGGGCAGGGTGTAGGGCACCAGGCCAAAGAGGCGAATGGGTTCGTCACCATTGGCCAGCAGGGCGCCGTCCAGGCGCAGCTGCCCCCGCTGGTAGTCAAATTGTCCTCCCACCTCCCGCAGCGGCACCTGGTTGATCTGGGCGTTGACCACTGTCAGGGATCCGCGGGCATGGGGATCCCGCAGGTTGCCGGCCAGCTCCACGTCCAGGTTGAGATCCCCCTGCAGCTCCAGCTCCTCTGGCAGGAAGCGGTCCAGCAAAGCCAGAGGCAATCCTTGGATTTGCAAGGATCCCGACTGTTCCTCTAGGCCCAGCTTGCCCACAAAAAGGGCTTGACGTTCGCCACTGCGCAACCGCAGCGGCTCCAACACCACTGCATCTCCAGCCAGGCTGCCCCTGGCAGTAAGGCTTTCGATGCCAAACTCCTCTGCCTGCCAATTCTGGCCCTCAAGGTAAAAGCTGACGCTAGGCCGGTTGAGGCTGCCGACCAGGCTAACGCTGGCTTGGAATTCCCCTCGCAGACTCGTGGGCGGCGGGAAAGTGCTCCGCACCGCTGAC
>NZ_JANSHQ010000260.1:0-11313 GCF_047461715.1 Synechococcus sp. R8-2
TGCAGGTAGAGCAGTTTTTCGTTGGCCACATCCAGGGCGCTGGTGGCCTCGTCCAAAATGGCGTAGCGGGGCTGGGTGATCAAAATGCGGGCAAAGGCAAGACGCTGCTGTTCCCCTAGGGAGAGAGTGCTGGCCCAGTCTTTCTCCACATCAAAGCCGCCCACCCGCTCCGGCAAGTCTCCCAGGTTCACCTGGGCCAAGACTCGGATGAGATCTTCATCGGTGAGGTCTCGGCGGCGTTTGGGATAGAGCAGTTGATCCCGCAGGGATCCCAGCAGCATGTAGGGTTTCTGGGGCAAAAAGAGCATCTCCTGAGTATCTGGGCGGGCGATGGATCCCTGGCCGTTGGTCCATAGGCCGGCAATGGCCCGCAGCAGAGAGCTTTTGCCGCTGCCGCTAACACCGACAATCAAAAGCCGCTGGCCGGCTTCCAAGGCGAAGGAGAGATCCCGCACCAGGGTTCGTTCTGAATTGGGGGTGAGCAAAGTGACGTGGTTTAGCGCCAATTGCTGGGCAATGCGAGTTTGAATGTTGCTTTCCCGAGCGCCGGTGTGGCGCAGCGCCGGATCTTCCAGAGACTCGTGAAAGGAGCCTAAGCGGTTGATCCCGGCGGCAAAACTGGAAATGCTCTGGATCTGGTTGGCCACAATGGAGAGGGCGCTCAACACCTGGCTGAAGGCAATGGTGGCCTGGGTGATGGTGCCGAAATCTCGCACGCCGCTGAAGTAAAGGGGGGCGACGATGACATAGGGCACAATGCGGGTGAAATAGTTGTAGGCGTATTGGAAAATATCGATGATGGCCTGCCAGATGATCAGCAAGTTAAAATTGCGCAAGGCCGCACCAAAGCGATGCAAAATTTGCCTGAGTTCTTGATCCTCTCCCTGGTAGAAGGCAATGGACTCGGCATTATCCCGCACGTGCACTAAGCTGTAGCGAAAATCGGCTTCATAGCGCAGTTGATCGAAGTTAATTTTAATCAGCTTGCGACCGGCCAAAATGGCGATGGCAGTACCGATAGTGGCATAGACCACCAGACCCAACGCCAACGGACGAGAAATGCCGTAGAGGATGCCGGTGAAGGCGTAGAGGGTGAGAATCGAGTCAAGGATGTCCAACAGGAAGGAAAGGGTGGTGCCGGTAAAGGAGCGGACATCCTCTGATATACGCTGGTCGGGGTTGTCGATTTCGGTGTTGGCGGCGTTGGAATCCAGCTCGTAGTAAGCCCGCTGATTGAAGTAGCGATCCAGAAAATGATCGGTCAGCCATTCTCGCCAAAACAGCCCTAGCTTGAGGCGAGTGTAGCGGTAGATCACCAAAATGGGAATAGCTGAGATAATCAGCACTCCATAAATAATCAAAAATTGCCAGAAAGTGGGCTCTTCTTTTTGCTGCAGAGCTGTGTCGATAAACCGAAAGATAAAGCTGATCATCACGTTCAGCCGGTTGACCGTCAGCGACAGAAACAGCAAAAAGGTGAGCAGCACCCACTGCAACCAGCGCTGGCGAAGCTGCCGCCACACTGCCCCAAAACAAAGGCTGCTCAAAGCCAAGCTGATCGCGGCTACCCACAGCACCGGCGAGGACAAGTTTCTCTTCGTTTGGGCCACCAATCCGGCTGCCACATTGGTAAAAAACTCTGGGAACAGGGCCTGACCGACCAAAGTTACCCCAATCTCCACAAAGAACATCAGGGCAACCACAAACACCATGGCCGCTGCCAGCAAGCCCAAAAAGATCCAGCCCCCATAGCGCACTCTGGGGTAAAAGTAGGGCTGGGCCACGGTGATAAACCGATCCCACAGTTTGCGGTCGAAGTTAAATTGAGAGGCTTGGGATTCCATTTTTGCGGTCGGCGGAGAGAGCAAGATCGACATCTCCCAGGCTAGCAGGCCATGGGTGCCAATCTGTGTTCAACAGGAGCGGATTCATTGGGGGTGAAACGCGGATCCCCCTTGTCCCATCCAAACCGTCTTGGCTCTGGGTCTTGCTCACCCACACACCCCTTGCTTAAAGCCAGTGTCCCTTCAACCTTGCAACCGGTTTTGCCAAGCCGATTGGGCCGCCAGCCACACCGTCTGAACCGGCACGTGAAACTCCTGGGCGCGGGCCACACAGTCGCGAAACTCCGGCTGAGCGTTGACGATGCGGCCATGGTGGTGGGCCACTTTGATGTCGACCAAGCCGTAAGGGGTTTCCACCCGCTCGATAACCCGCTCCAGCAGGGTGCGCTGCTGTTGGAAGTGGCGAATGCCCAGGGTGGTGGTCTCCCGGAAGATGAGATCTTGACACTCCGGCACCCGATCCGGCGGACAGATGACGGTAAGCAGGATCCCCGGCCGCCCCTGTTTCATGGTGATCGGCTGGGTAAACACGTCCCAGGCCCCGAGGGCCAACAACTGCTCGCAGGTGTAGGCAACCACTTGGGGGTTGAGATCGTCAATTTGGGTCTGCAACACCGATACCGTTTCCGTTAGCTCTCCCCCATCGGCTTCCCCAATCCAGAGACGAAACACGTTGGGAATGGGCAGCTCTTGGGCACCGGCCCCACGCCCCACTTTTTCCACCCGCATCGGCGGACAGGGGCCAAACTCTTCCGCCAACGCCACAGCCAAGGCTGCTCCTGTGGGGGTCACCAGCTCGGCTTCCACCCCGTTGCTGAACACCGGCACGCGGCCCATTTCCCACAACTCGATCACCGCCGGCACCGGCACGGCCAATTTGCCATGCTCTGTGCTCACCCAGCCGCCCCCAACAGGATGGGGGGATGACAACACCCGCTCCACCTGCAGCCAATCCAGGCCGATGCAAGTGCCGACAATATCCACCAAAGCATCCACTGCCCCCACTTCGTGAAAGTGCACTTTTTCCACAGGCATCTGATGGACTTTTGCTTCCGCCTGCGCCAACTTTTCAAACACCGCCAAGCTGCGGGCCTTAATGACTGGGGAAAGCTGGGATCCCGCGATCAAAGCCTGAATCTCTGCCCAATGCCGAGCAAGGGATCCCCCACTCTGGGATCCCAGCACCTCCACCACAGCTTGCAGAGCAGGCTGCCCACACCGCTGCACCCGGCTCACCTGCAGGCTATATTCCCCCTCGATGCCCAACGCCTGGAGCTGACGGTTGAGGTACTCCAAAGGCACCCCGCAATCCAGCAGGGCTCCTAGACACATATCGCCGGCAATGCCCGCCGCACAGTCGAAGTAGGCTATTTTCATGCTGGAGAACTGGGGGTAGCCGCTGCCGCCAGAATGGACTTGGATCCCTCTTGATTGTAGGCAGCAACCGGCCTGGAAAAGGCGACGGGAGAGCAGTTAGGCTTCCCTAGAGTCAGAAGATTCAGAAGATCGGGCAGCAGATTCCCGCCACTGTTGGATGACGTTGCCCAAATTGCGCCGGAATTCTCCAATTCCCAGCAGGGATCCCGGCTCGGGATCCCAGGAAGCTGAGAACACACCGTAGCTGATGCCCAAAAAACCAAGGCCAAACAAAGTTAGCGACTCCGCCAAGGTGAAGTAAGGGGGCAGAGGAACCACGTGGTTGGTCAAGAGATAGTAATTCACAAAAAAGCTGCTCAGACCTAGCCCCGAAGGGATCCCAGAAAACACCAGAATCCGCCGCACCATCCGCCGGCTGACCTCAGGGGGAATCACGGCAACAGGCTCCTTCTTGGCCGGCTTCTTCTCCACCTCAACAGAGGCGGAGGGGGAGCGACGGCGAAAGGTTTTGGACTGGCGGCTGGATTTGCCCACGAAGACAGATCTCCGATAGCGTTTTGGATGGGCTGCCTACTTTTTCACCCGGATGTTCAGCCGTTCGGCCAGCTCCCGGAAGCGGTCAGGAGAATGCTTGGCGATGTAGTTGAGCAAACGCTTGCGACGACCGATCATCATCAGCAGGCCGCGGCGGGAGTTGAAATCCTTCGGGTTTCTCTGAAGGTGCTGAGAGAGCTGGTTGATGCGACTGGTGAGCAGAGCCACCTGAACCTCGGCAGAACCGGTGTCGGTGTCGTGCAGTCGATAGCTCTCAATGATCTGCTGCTTCTCTTGTTGCAATAAGGCCATAAGATCAAGGGACTGGATGCACTGCTTCAAGATAATAACATCGGCTTTTCCTCCCTCGCTATGGCCGAGGAGGGTTATGGAGAGAATGGGATATGACAACAACCTCTGGGGATCCTCCGGCACTGCCCGCTTTGCTGGAGCTGTTGAACTCACAAGACTTGGGAAATCGGCTGCGCGCTGTCAACAAAGCTAGAGAACTGCCTGGGCCAGAAGCCTTGACATTGCTGCAGCGAGCGATTCACGACGAGAATGCCCGCGTCCGTTATGCTGCCATCAGCCAGATGGGCACCCTGTCTGGCGTCGATCCGAACCTACTGTTGCCCATTTTGCAGCGCTCTTTGCGAGAGGATCCGGAGTTCGATGTGCGGGCTGCTGCCGCCGCTGCCCTGGGGGATCTCAAGCAGCCACAGGCCCTGGCCGATCTTCTGGAAGCTTATCGGCGAGAAACGGAGTGGCTGGTACGGTTTAGCATCATCGCTGCCCTGGGAGAGCTGGGGAACCCTGCCGCCTTCGACACTCTGGTGGAAGCTTTGCAGGACAAGAGCGAGCTGATCACCACAGCCGCTGCCGCTGCCTTGGGCGATCTGGGGGATCCGCGGGCCATCCCCTACCTGGATCCCCTCATTGATTCCGACGACTGGCAACTGCGCTACCGCGTCTGCATTGCCCTGGCCAAGTTGGGAACAGAAGCCGCTCGCGCCGGACTGACCCGGCTGGCCCAGGATTCCCAAGAACAGGTGGCCGTACATGCCCGGGCTGCCTTGGGATCCCTGTAGTTCCCTAGCTCATGGCATTGATGATGTAGTCAAAGTAAGGGGCGGCTTCAGCGGCTGCCGCCGGCTCCAACAAGCTGAGGGCAGCTTCCTTCAAAAAGACAATCGCATCGATCATGCCGGCGATGGGTACGTTGAGGGCATTGTACATTTCCCGCACCCCTATCAGGCCGATAGACTCAATCGGCTCTTTGCTGCCGGCAATAATGCCATAGGTCACCAGACGCAGATACCAGTCGTAATCTCGCAAACATTGGTTGTAGCGCTTGTCACCGTAGGCATTGCCACCGGGTTGCACGTACTCGGGCCGCTTGGCGAATAGCTGCTTCTGGGCCTGGTCAATGATGCGCTTTTTGTTTTCTGCTAACACCTGAGCGATTTGCAAGCGCCTCTCGCCGGTGGTCATGTAATTCCTGATGGCTTCCAGTTCGCTAACTGAGAGGTAACGCAGCTGGTCATCCGCGGTCTCGATGATCTGGTTGATCACGCTCACGGTAGGGATTCTCCTGTTTTCTAACTTGCTTTCAATTCGGTTCATTCGGTTCATCAATTCGCAACCCATCCCCCCAGCCCGAGGTCGGCCCAAGAGATGAGCAGGTAGCTCGGCAAGCCAGCGCCGCCGGCTGCTCCCAGTTTAGGATAGGGCAAACCTTCCCTCAAGCACTTTGGCGTGACTCCATCTCGAGACTGGCCCTAGATCCGGCCTCGCAGCCATTGGGCCATCTCATTGCGGCGTGGGGCAGCCTCCAGACACACCTCTTCGGTAATCCGCCCCTCTTGGTAAAGCCTAAACAGGGATTGATTCATCGTACACATGCCCTCATAGGAGCCGTCGGCGATCAGCTCCTCAATTTCATCCACCGCCCCCCGCTTGATGTAGTCCCGAATGGCATCGGTGTTGCGCATGATCTCGTGGGCCGCAGCTCGCTTGCCATCGGTGGTGCGCACCAGGGTTTGAGCGATGATCGCCACCAGGGTTTCTGCCAGTTGCAGGCGCATCGGCTCCTGTTCTTCCGGCTTGTAAATCCCCAGCAGACGCTCGATGGTGCGGACGGCGCTGTTGGTGTGCAGGGTTCCAAAGACCAAGTGGCCCGTCTGGCCGGCCTTCAGGGCAATATCCACTGTCTCTCGATCCCGCATCTCCCCAATCAGGATGATGTCCGGATCTTCCCGCAGAGAGGCTTTCAGGGCATTGGCAAATTCCAGGGTGTGGATCCCGACCTCCCGCTGCCGCACCATCGATTTCTTGCTCTGGTGGACGAACTCGATGGGATCCTCAATGGAAATGATGTGTTTGGGAAAGTTGGAATTGATGTAGTCCACCATCGCTGCCAAGGTTGTGGACTTACCGGAGCCGGTGGGGCCGGTCACCAAAACCAAGCCTTTGTGCTCCTCGGCAATGCGCTTCAAGACTTCCGGCGCCCGCAACTGCTCCAGCGTCAAAATTTTCAACGGGATCAGACGCATCACCATAGCCGGGCCAAGCAGGGAAACAAAGCAGTTGACCCGACACCGCACCAAACCCTCGTACTGGATGGCAGTATCCAGTTCCAAACATTCCTCAAACTGGCGAATTTGGCTCTCCGGCAGGCTTTCCCGCAGCCAGCCATAGAACATCTCGGTGGTGGTGACCGGGTAGTTGGTCAAAAGCATTTGCCCCCGATCCCGAAAGCGGGGCACTTCTCCTACCCCCAAATGAATATCTGAGTAGCCTTTGTCATAGGCTTCCTGCACCAGTTGGCGCAGGGTCAGGCCCGCAGGAGCAGCTGGAGCCACCGGGATCCGACCGGCAGCCGTTGGGCGAGCTGGTGGCGCAAAAGGCGGAGCGGCAGGATTGGGGCTGGGCGGCGGCACTGGAGGCCGAGCAGCAGCCGGGGTGGGCGGGGGCATCTGAGGAGAAGCGGCAGAGCCCGGCACAGGCACCGGTACCTGAGGGGGAGCGACAGCCACACCAGGCGGAAGGGGCCGACCCAGAATGGGGTTGGGGGGGCTTTTGGCGTTGACAGGTCGGGATCCCATCCCTTGGGAGGCTGAACCGAGCACTGGATCCAGTTGCGTTGGAGGCTCCACCGGGGGCACCGGAGCAGCCGGACGAGACGGACGCTGCATGACCGGCGGAGCCGGGGGCTGCCAATTGGAGTCCAAATCGGTGGGAAACTGGTTTTCGGGGCTGACCTCGCTCATGACAAGCCTCGCTTCTGGCAGGGTTTGCGTCGATCTTAGGCTAGTATTCCCAGCCTGAGCAGAGGGTTAACTCAACCCAACCACCGGCAAAGCTCCGGGAAGCTCCCTAAAAATTGGACGGATGGCGAATGAGACTCAGAAACTCTTCGCGGGTACGGGGATCCTCCTGAAACACCCCCACCATCGAGCTGGTGACCGTCCAGGAGCCGGCCTTTTGTACCCCCCGCATCACCATGCACATGTGGGTAGCCTCGATAACCACCCCCACCCCGTAGGGATCCAGCACCTCCATCAAGGCCTCAGCAATTTGCCGTGTCAGGCGTTCCTGAACCTGCAGGCGGCGGGAGTACATCTCGACGATACGGGCAATTTTGCTTAGGCCCACCACCTTTTGCTTGGGGATGTAGGCCACATGGGCTTTGCCGATAAAGGGCAGCAGATGGTGCTCGCACAGGCTAAACAGAGACACATCCCGCAACAGCACCATCTCGTCATGGCCCTCATCAAAGATGGCACTGTTCAGTAGCTCCTCCAAAGACTGCCGATACCCACTGGTCAAAAACTTCAAAGCCGCAACCACTCGTTCCGGGGTTTTTCGCAGCCCCTCCCGTTGGGGATCCTCCCCGATCCCCCGCAGCAGCGTCTCCACCGCCGCCACCATAGCCGGATCTGAGACATCCGAGCTACCCAATTCTTCTTCCGCAAAAGTGGCTCGATCTCGAATCACCCGAGACTTGAAATGGGCTTTGTCATCCATTCGAGATTGCGAGCCAGATCCGGGTTTCGCAAGGGTCATAGCAGGATATTCCTTGGTTAACGAAAGGCTAAGAGAACTCGGTGCATGCAACTCAGCTCAGGTGGCATCCAGTCAAAGGCTGCGATAGCCAAAACCCTCCCAAGTCACGGGCAACTCCAAACCAGCCAGGTCTAAAAGGCTCCCACCGCAGGCATGAAGGTGAGATCTTCCACCACCGCACCTGTGGGCAACCGAACAATATAGGTAATCAAATCGGCTACCCATTCCGGCGAGAGCATTTTGGAACGGTCGAAGTTGACCCCTACCGTGCCCGTATCCCAGAGGGACGTGTCCACGGCACCAGGGCACAGGCTGGTGACCCGAATGCCATGCTGTCGTTCCTCTTCGGCCAAAGCTTGAGAAAAGCCCATTAGGCCGAACTTGCTGGCACAGTAAGCTCCCCAGTTGGGAAAAGCTCGCTTGCCCGCAATCGAGATGACGTTCACAATCGTGCCGAAGCGCTGCCGGCGCATTCCGGGAAGTACGGCTTGGGCGCACAGAAAAGCTGCCGTCAAGTTCAAGTCGATCACTCGCTGCCAATCCGACAAGGGTAAGGTGGCCAAGGGGCCAACATGGGCTATGCCCGCATTATTGACCAAGACATCGCAGACGCCAAATCGATCCAGGAGAGCCTGCAACTGCTGGGGCAGAGCCGCTAGGTCGGCCAAGTCCATGGGAAAAATCGCTGCCTTGCCGCCCTGGGCTTGGATTTGGGCTTGCACCGCCAGCAGATCAGGTTGGGAACGGGCCACCAGAGCCACCGCTATCCCTTGTCGGGCTAGGGCTAGGGCTACCGCTCTGCCGATCCCTCGACTGGCCCCTGTAATCAGAGCACGTTCGGGAAACTTTGTCTCAAAACTCATTTACAACAAGCCTCTGGCGTGCGCCACACAAGCAAGCGCCGCCCAGGCCTGAGAAACTTCGTTAACTAAGTTTAACACTGATTTTCCGCTGCTTCGCTTGGAATCAGGGCGAGGCGTAGAAACCTTATTCTGTCCTGCTCAAGATCTGGCTGCTGGCTGTTGGATCTCGATCCGGTTGGACGGGATCCGGGGACATGGTAGTGTGGTAAAAATAGTGAAAATCTTTTGCAACAACAACCGTCATGGCTGAGTCTTTGTTTTCTCCAAGCCCCACTGCCGCGCGGGAGGATCCCTCCTACATCCTTCAGCTTGAGGGCATCAGCAAGGGGTTTCCCGGCCAGCGGCAGTTGGTTTTGCGGGAAGTCGAGTTTCGCCTGCCCCAAGGAGACATCCTCAGCATTGTGGGCCCATCAGGTTGTGGGAAAACCACCTTATTGCGCACCATTGCCGGATTTGAGCAGCCGGATAGCGGGCGGATCCTGCTGGGGGGGCAGGTTGTAGCTGGGGAGGGGCAGTGGATCCCACCGGAGCGACGGGGAGTGGGGCTGGTGTTTCAGGATTTTGCCCTGTTTCCCCACTTGAACGTGTTGGCCAATGTGATGTTTGGCCTCCGACCCACTACCCCGTTTGCGTCGGCGGCAGGGGGTGGCAATCGCTCCTCCTCAACTGAGTTGCGAGCTGAGTTGCGAGGCGCTGCCCAACAGGCGCGGGAACGCGCTTACGAGGTGTTGCGGTTGGTGGGCCTGGAAGACTACACCCATCGTTATCCCCACGAGCTTTCGGGCGGGCAGCAGCAGCGGGTGGCTTTGGCGCGGGCTTTGGCCCCCAGGCCTAGCTTGATCCTGTTGGATGAGCCGCTGAGCAATTTGGATGTGCAGGTGCGCTACTACCTGCGGGAAGAAATCCGCAAAATCCTCAAGCAAACCCAGACCTCGGCCATTTTTGTCACCCACGACCAAGAGGAGGCTCTCTGCCTCTCCGACTGGGTGGCGGTGATGCGGGAAGGCCGTATTGAGCAATGGGGATCCCCGGAGGAGGTTTACCGGGAGCCGGCTACCCGCTTTGTGGCAGAGTTTATTACCCAGGCCAACTTTCTCCGCTGTGAGCGGCGGGAGTTTGGTTGGCAGGCTGAAGAGCTGCTGCACATCCCATTCCAGGCTTTGAGGGATCAGCCCGACCCCAGCTTGCGCTGCGCAGAGTTGATGGTTCGACAGGAGGAGTTGCATTTGCATCCTGATCCTCAGGGCGGCATTGTCATTCGGGATCGACAGTTTTTGGGGCGAGAGTACCGCTATTGCCTGATCACAGCAGCCGGCAAAGAATTGCACGCCCTAGCCCGGGAAGCCCTGCCTGTGGGCGCGCGGGTTCACATTGCTGTTGGGCAAGGTCGGCTGTTCCCCCTCGCTGAGGGGTCCTCCGTGGCTGAAAAAGAGCCAAATCGCGCAAAAAGTAAAAGTGTTGCCTGAGTCGGGGTTCTTTTGCACACCTTTAGCAACCCATCTTCCCCGCGACACGAAAGCCTTCGCCCCAGATAGGGCTTAGACTGGCAAGACGGTGGTCCAGGCTGGTAGCTCCCTCTGGAGGGACAAACTGGGTAGGCTGTTGGTGGAGGATTCAGTGCCAAGCTATGCAGGGATCCCGCATCGTGGCAGGCCCATCGGAGAACCGGATCGCCTTGGCGGAGTTCCGGGTGGGCGTGGATGCGGTCATTTTCTCCATCGACACTGAGCAGAATCGCCTCCTGGTGCTGCTGGTGCGGCGGCGGGAGGATCCCTTCCGCGGTTGCTGGGCCCTGCCAGGAACACTGGTGCGGCGCTCAGAATCCCTAGAAGCAGCGGCCTACCGCATCTTGGCGGAGAAAATTCGTGTTAAAAACCTCTATCTGGAGCAGCTCTACACCTTCGGGGGGCCGGAGCGGGATCCCCGCGAGGCCGAGGATGGCTATGGAGTGCGCTACCTGTCGGTCAGCTACTTTGCCCTGGTGCGGTTCCAGGATGCTGAATTGCTGGCAGACGGAGTGGAGGGCATTGCCTGGTATCCCGCCGACCAAATTCCCTCTTTAGCCTTTGACCACGAAGAGATTTGCCGCTATGCCCGCCGTCGCCTCTGCGCCAAGTTGGAGTACAGCCCGATTGCCTTTGACATTTTGCCCGCCACCTTCACGCTAGGGGAGGTCTATCAGCTCTACGGCACCGTTTTGGGCGAGGGGTTCTCCGACTACTCCAATTTTCGCGCCCGCCTACTGAAACTGGGTATCTTGCAAGATACCGGCCAGAAAAGCACCCAAGGCACAGGCAGACCGGCAACCC
The DNA here is from genome assembly GCF_047461715.1 of Synechococcus sp. R8-2. Taxonomy (NCBI): domain Bacteria; kingdom Bacillati; phylum Cyanobacteriota; class Cyanophyceae; order Synechococcales; family Synechococcaceae; genus Synechococcus; species Synechococcus sp. R8-2. The sequence continues at coordinate 10,993 of NZ_JANSHQ010000260.1, forward strand.
TCTACCGTTTTGATGCGGCTGCTTTCGAGAAAATCCGTCATAAGCCGATGGTGTTTGTCTGAAGGCCGTCTGAGGGATCCCGGCTCGCCAAGGCCAAGCTGGCCAGATCGGTTGGTATAGATTGGCTTTTATTCAAAGGGAGTTCCATACATGACCACCTAGACAAAGGTTTATGCCTTGATCATGGTCATTTCAAGTTAGGCTGAGACACTTCCCAACTACTCCGCGTCGCTTCCACAACTATCCTCAACCCCTCTTCCAATGGAACAGTTTCATTCCTCGTTAAAATGACTACAGTCGTTTCAGGTTAGGGTGAGACGC
>NZ_JANSHQ010000261.1:0-4686 GCF_047461715.1 Synechococcus sp. R8-2
GAGGGGCTGGGGGTGAGGGCCGTCGGCAACCGCTCCAGAACCAGGTGCCCGCGAACAAATAAAGATCCCCTGAATTGACCAGGGGATCCGACAAGACAAGGGCCGCTGGACTTAGTCCCAGGGTTTCCCGCCGGTGAACTTGTAGGTAATCGGCTCCTTGTTTTTGCCGATGTTGCGATCCACTTTGCCGATGGGCTCGCGGCCTTCGTTGACCTTCTCGGGAAAGACGCCGTCTTTGGGATGCACCAACACAGGCTCCCCCCCCGCGGGAATGCGGAAGATCTGGTAGTCGTTGATCTTGTAGTCGGATCTCAACTGGGCACCCAGCGCCAAACACTGCTCTTTGCGGGCAAAGGTGAGAAAGTTTTTGCCTTCCACCATTTCGGCAGCGCCGCCGGTGGGCATTTCAAACACCTGCCCCGGCTTGCCCGTCCAGGTGATGACGTATTTTTCTTCGGTTTCGGCTGCGCTCAACAGCCCCCCGGTGGATCCCCCAAATAGAGGCAGCTTTGCTCCCTGACGAGGATCGCCTTCCATCACAGCCATAGTCTACCTTTCTCAACTCGTTGTGGTTTGCGGTGGTTTGCCTTGTCCAAACCGCGGTTTGCGGCGCGAAGCACTTTGAATCTACCACTGACTCGATTTTTGGCCCCAGTTCCGCCTGGGAACTGTAATCTTTCGTAGCAGACCGGCTTGCTCTCGGACGGATCCCTGGGCGCCCTGTAGGCCACCATAGAACAAGCCGGAGACCCACAGCTTTCTGGAAAAGGAACAGCGCCCATGGCCCAGTGGTCCCTCCATCCCAGCTCGCAATCCAACGCTAGGGTCATTCTCATTCCCACCGCCTTTGGCCACGATACTCAGGCTCCGATGGCCATTCTCAATGCCGGTTCGGAGCTGTGTGCCTTCGAGCCGAGGTTGGGGATCGATGTGGATAAGCTGGCGGTGGCGCAGTTGCCGGGGCTGGTGGATGAGCCTCCCTACGGCATGTGTGAGGCGGCGGTGACTCAAGCTTGGAGACGACAACAATGGCCGGTGCTGTTGCCTTCGGTCTTGGCCGCCAGTTGGGGGGCCATTCGTGCCCTCTGGAAGCACTACCCAACTCTGAGTGTGGTGCATTGCAGCGCTCATGCCAACCTGATGCCGCCCCCAGAGATGACCCAGCCGGATCAAGATACAAGCTATGGCAGTGCTGCCTGGGTGGAGTTGCTCTATCAGCACAAGCTGCCGGTGATCCATGTGGGATTGCGCAGCGGCAGTGCGCGGGCCTACGCATGGCTGAAAGCCCACCACAGCCCAATATTCTGGGCCCAAGATGGCTGGGATCCCCAGCAGGTGGTGGCCTCTTTGCCGGATCAACCGGTGTTTTTGGTGGTGGACTGCAGTGTGCTGGATCCTTCCTTGGCGCCCGCGGTGCATCACCCAGAGCCAGGGGGGGTGAGTTGGCCGCAACTGTTGCAGACCTGTGAGGCCATCTTTGCTGCTCGTCCTGTGGTTGGCCTTTCGCTGGGAGGGGTGGCGGTGGGATCCGCAACACGGCAAACTGCTCGCGTGGTGGCCCGCCTGCTCAATTGGTTGCTGGCCTGCTATGCCCTCCACTCCCTGAAGGTGACCGCTCAACCGCAACCTGTCCAGACTGTTTAAGCTGCTCAGGTCTGAACATTCATTTGGGATGGTCGAATGAACCTCTATCGCCGAATAATCTTCCCGCGGCTGTTGGATTTAGCTCTCTCGGGGGAAGGGATGGAGCGCTATCGGCGGCAGCTTCTGGCTCATGTGCAGGGATCCGTTCTGGAGATTGGTTTTGGCACCGGCCTCAACCTATCCTGCTACCCAGAGCACATTCGAAAGATCACAGGGGTAGATCCCAATCCCGGCATGGGATCCCTGGCTCGTCGGCGCATTGCATCTTCTCCCATCGCCGTTGATTGGCAGGTGGCGGATGCCCAGAAACTGCCTTTTCCAAGCCAGAGTTTTGATAGCGTGGTCAGCACCTGGACATTGTGCAGCATTCCCAATGTGGCCAAGGCTTTAGGGGAAATCCGGCGGGTGTTGCGAGCGGGGGGCAAGCTGTTTTTTCTCGAACACGGCCTCAGTGAGGATCCCCAGGTGCAAAGATGGCAAAATTGTCTTAACCCTATACAAAAGGTAATCGCAGATGGCTGCAACCTAAACCGAGATATGGCTCGGTTGATCCAGGGAGCGGGGTTTCGGTTTGAGCAACTGGAGCGGTTTTATATGCCTGACCAGCCGAGATTCATTGGCTACACCTATCAAGGCATAGCACTCCCTGACCCGGAAGGAAGCTGCGGATCCCAGGGGGCTTGAGCAGCCACCGATTCTTCAATGGCTCTCTACCTGTTCGCCTTTCTAATCACACAGTTGCAGACGGGATTGCGGCTGCCGCATGGCCGGGTCGATCTCGTAGGTCAGCTCAAAGTTGATCACCCGCCAGCGCTGAGGGGATCCACCCCTATCCTCTGGGATTTGGGAGCTGAAGCTGACGGGCAAGCCATAGAGGCGAGGTGGGCCAGGACGACGGTGGGATCCCTGCTCCAGATAAGGGGTGAGCAGCTGGCGGTAGCGCTCGGCCACGATCACCTGAGTGGCTCGCATTCCTTGCATGCGCAGCCGATCCAATTCTTCATGAATCTCAAAACGGATCCCATCGGCGTGGGTGTGCTGACGAAACCAGCGACCTTCCCAAAAGCGCCAGCGCCGTCCGGATTGCAGGTGTACCAGCTCCTCTTGTTCAGCATCCGCCTCAAATGCACCATGGCGAGGGCAGAGGTAGGTATCGGTCAGGGTGAGGGCCGCAATCGTTTGCCGACAGTGGGGGCACTGAATGCTGGGGCCGAAGATCGGGTAGGAAAAGGCAACAGTCATAGGAAACCCCACAAAACGCGGCTGGATATCTGGGCAAATCCGCAGTTGTCCACATTATAGATGTTGGCTTTTGGGGATCCCCATGACAAAACCGGGGGAGATCTTCTAAAGTAGTAACGAGGGGAATGCACCAAGAGTCTGCATCGACTCTGGGCAAGCCCTGAGCGATCTCCACGATGACAACGGGGAGTGGGTGAAGCCCACTTCTTTGCTTTTTGAGGGGGCTTACTGTCCCCTTTGCCGGCTCCGGCTCCAAGGGGTTTGGATCTGGCTGCAGCACCGGGTTGGTGACGAGTAGGTTATGGTTCACCCTCTTATTCCGCAGTTGGAGAGCTTGGCCCGTCCCGTGGCCGCTCAACTGGGATACCAGTTGGTGCAGATGGTTTTCCACACCAACCAGCATCCGCCAGTTCTGCGGGTGGATATTCGTCCACTGGATCCCGACCGAGAAACCAGCCATGCCGATTGCGAAGCCATGAGCCAAGCCTTGGAAGTCGAGCTGGATCGGGTGGATCTGATCCCCGGCCAGTACGTGTTGGAGGTGTCCAGCCCTGGCATTAGCAACCTTCTCACCAGCGATCGCGACTTTGTGGTTTTCAAAGGGTTTGCGGTGGAGGTGACCTTGGATCCACCCTACAAGGGCAAAGCCGTTTGGTCAGGACACCTGCTGGGTCGGGATGAGGAGAGGGTTGCCTTATCCCTCAAGGGGCGGCGAGTTCAGTTGCCCCGCGCTTCGGTGCAGCGGGTTGCCCTCTCATCGGAAACTGACTAGGAGACCGGAGATAGAGAGAGCGTTTGACCGCAGGTGGTGCGGCCCTCCCTTCGCATCAGAGATGCGGGTTCAGTTCCCGCTGTGGAGCAATAGCAACAGCAAGTTTCACGAAGTTTGTGCAGGAGGACAGTGGTTATGGCGATGGTGCCTCTGCCGGGTTTGGCGGAAATGGTGGAGATGATCTCGCGGGAGCGCAACTTGCCCCGCCATGTGGTCACCGATGCCCTGCGAGAGGCGCTGCTCAAGGGCTACGAACGCTACCGCAAAACCATCCAGCGAGATGTGGTCTTTGCAGAAGACCACTTCCGCAATTTCGATGTGGAGTTGGATGTGGAGGCAGGAGGCTTTCGCGTTTTGGCCACCAAAGCCATCGTTGAGCAGGTACAGGATCCGGATCACGAGATCTCTCTGTACGACGTGCAGCAGGATTACCCAGAAGCCGAAGTAGGCTGGGAAGTCACAGATGATGTCACCCCACAACAGGCGGAATTTGGCCGCATGGCGGCCATCCAAACCAAGCAGGTGCTGGCGCAAAAGTTACGGGATCAGCAGCGCCGTCTGATTCAGGAAGAGTTCCGCGATCTGGAAAAAACCGTACTGCAGGCACGGGTGCTGCGCACCGAGCGGCAGACGGTGATCATGTCGGTATCCAGCGGTTTCGGACAACCTGAGGTGGAAGCAGAACTGCCCAAGAAGGAACAGCTGGCCAGCGATCGCTACACTCCCAACGCGGTGATGAAGGTCTATCTCAAGAAAGTCTATGAGGGATCCCGGCGGGGGCCACAGCTTTTGGTTTCCCGGGCCGATGCTGGCTTGGTGGTGAACCTGTTTGCCAACGAGGTGCCAGAAATTGAAGAGGATATCGTGCGGATTGTGGCAGTGGCGCGGGAGGCCAACCCCCCTTCCCGAAATGTGGGGCCACGTACCAAGATTGCGGTCGATACGGTGGAGCGGGACGTGGATCCAGTGGGGGCCTGTATTGGCGCGAGGGGATCCCGGATTCAGGCGGTGGTAGCAGAGCTGCGCAA
>NZ_JANSHQ010000262.1:0-5002 GCF_047461715.1 Synechococcus sp. R8-2
AATGCCCATTTTTTGCCCATCAAGGTGGATCGCGAGGAGCGGCCGGATCTCGACAGCATCTACATGCAGGCGTTGCAGCTCATGAGCGGGCAGGGGGGGTGGCCCCTCAATGTTTTCCTCACGCCCGATGACCTGGTGCCCTTTTACGCCGGCACCTATTTTCCCGTAGAGCCCCGCTTTGGCCGCCCGGGGTTTCTGGCCTTGCTGCAGCGCATCCTGCAGTTTTACCGGCAGGAAAAGGAAAAAATAGAGGAGATGAAAGGCCAGATTTTGACGGCTCTGACCACCCTCAGCGACTTAGTGCCGGAAGACCACATTCCCGCCGACCTGCTGCGCTCTGGGATCCCCAAGATCCAGCCTTTGCTCTCCAATGCCGGGGCGGTGCAGCAATTTCCCATGATGCCCTACGCTCAGTTGGTATTGCGTTCGGCCCGCTTCGACCCACCAGAAGGGATCCCCGGCTCGCAGAGCGCTCTGGAACGGGCCAAAGAGCGAGGCATGGCCTTGGTGCTGGGAGGGATCTTCGACCATGTGGCCGGCGGCTTTCACCGCTACACTGTGGATCCCACCTGGACGGTGCCCCACTTTGAAAAGATGCTCTACGACAACGGGCAGATCCTGGAGTTTCTCTCCGATCTCTGGGCCCATGGGATCCAAGATCCGGCCATTGAGCGGGCGGTGCGGCTGACGGTGGAGTGGGTGGCGCGGGAGATGACCGCCCCTGCCGGATACTTCTACGCCGCTCAAGATGCCGACAGCTTTGCCCGGGCAGAAGATCGAGAGCCAGAGGAGGGAGAGTTCTACGTCTGGCGCTGGCAGGAGCTGCAGGAGCTCTTGGGGGAAGAAACCTTCCGCGCCTTGCAGCAGGCGTTTGACCTGTCTCCGGGGGGCAATTTCCCTGATCGGCCCGGCTGCATCGTCTTGCAGCGCAAACAGGGGGGGACGTTGCCGCCAGAAGTTGAAGCCGCCTTGACCACCCATCTGTTTCAGGCACGCTATGGCTCTGCGGAGCGACGAGTTCCCTTCCCTCCGGCAGTGGATGCCCAGTCGGCCCGTCTGCAATCCTGGCCGGGGCGGATCCCACCCGTCACCGACACCAAGATGATCGTCTCTTGGAACGCCTTGATGATTTCCGGCCTGGCGCGGGCCTATCAAGTGTTCGGCAACGCAGACTATCTGCAATTCGCTCTGCGGGCTGCCCAATTCATCCTCAGCCGGCAGCGCCACCCTGAGACCGGATCCCTGTTGCGCCTGAACTACGATGGCACAGCTCAGGTGCCCGCCAAATCGGAAGATTACGCCCTGCTGATCAAGGCCCTGTTGGACTTGCAGCAAGCCTGCCTGCCCCTGGTGGGGGATCCCACCCCTCAAGACTGGTTGCAGGCTGCCCTCCAGCTCCAGCAGGAGATGGATGCGCAACTGTGGGATCCGGCCAGGGGGGGATACTTTGTCAGCGATGCCCAGAGTGCCCCTGAGCTGTTGGTGCGAGAGAAGGAGTTCCAGGACAACGCTACCCCTGCAGCCAATGGGGTGGCCATTGCCAACCTGGTGCGCCTTGCCGCCCTCACTGGAGATCTGGACTACCTGGAGCGGGCAGAGCAGGCCTTGAAAACCTTTGCCCACATCATGAGCACCCAGCCGCGCACCTGCCCCAGCCTTTTTGCCGGACTGGATTGGTATAGCAATTGGGTGAAAGTCACCCTGGAGGCCGATTCCATTCCCGCCTTTCAGCAACGATCTTGGCCCACCACCGTCTTTGCTCTCCCCACCGAGACCGAACCTCTGCCGGAAGGAGCTCTAGGGCTGGTGTGCTGGGGCAACAAATGCCTGGCCCCTGCCAGTTCTCTCGAGCAAATCCAGTCGCAAATCGGCAAAGGCCAAAATCGAGCTTACTGACCTTTGCCCAACTTTTGCTCAGGGCAGCAGGGATCCCTTTGCCAAGGTTACTGCTGGGACTGCGCAGGCTTTTCCACCCCAAAAAACTCAATGCGGTAACTTTGGATGCGGGTGCCCGTTTGTTGCTCCACTTGGGCCAGCAGTTCAGGCGGCAGCTCCACGTCCACATCCAAGATGCGGTTGCTATCCAGACAGTTCACGTGGCTGTGGGGATGGGTGCGGTTGCCGTAGCGGCGCCCATCGGCACGATCCAAGCACTCGACAATGTTGTGGCTGGCCAAAGCTTCCAGGTTTTGATAAACGGACGTGTGGCCAATCGGTTTGCCCTGCTGATTTAGGCGATCGTAAATCTCGCGGGCGGAGAGGTGCTCGCCACACTGCCACAGCAGCTCCAGGATATAACGGCGCTGTCGGCTCAAACGCAGATTGCACTCCCGGCACCGTTCCAAAGCAGCTTCCAAAGAATCCAAGGGGCGAGGCATGGAAAACCTCAAGTCATACCGAGTCTGAGATAGGTAGTTGCTCATCTCTACCAAGGTAGCATTTGTGCGTCAACAGTTGTTCAAAAAACACCCCGAACTCTACAAGAGCTGCCGCGCATAGCCATCTTCGAGCCGAGTCCAGGCCGTGCGCAGATGGAAGAGCCCAACATCAGCCTTTTGATTTTCTACAATACCGCTGGAGTGTTGGGGGCAAAGATCATGCAGCGGCGCAAGGTAATTCTGGGTTTGTTGGGGTTGGCCAGCAGCAGTGGATTGGCAGGAGCCTATTGGGCCAGTCGGCAGCAGCCCTCTCATCTAGCCCCAGGGATGGGATCCCCTAGAGCCGCTCTCCCCTCTCCTACCCCCCAGCCCACCCCCACCGTCGTCCCCCATCCAGATGCCCCCCATGGCCTCTACATCCCCCCCCGCCGAGATCTGCGCCTCTTGGTCATCAGTGACATGAACGGCATCTACGGCTCGGTGGAATACGACCCAGAGGTGGATCGGGGCATCGGCCTCATCCCCTATCTTCAGCCGGATATTGTTTTGGGAGGAGGAGATATGGTGGCCGGTCAGGATCCCCGCCTGTCGGAGGAGCGCATTCGCGCCATGTGGGCAGCCTTCGACCGGCATGTGGCTGGCCCAATCCGTGCGGCCAAACTTCCCTACGGCTTTACCTTGGGCAATCACGATGCTTCCTGTGCCCGCACCACGCGGGGCGGCTTTCTCTTTCAAAAAGAACGGGATCTGGCCCGCGAGTTTTGGAACGATCCGGCCCACGACCCAGGTTTGAACTTTGTGGATCGGGGGGACTTTCCCTTCTACTACACCTTTGAAAAAGACGATGTGTTTTACCTAGTCTGGGATGCCACCTGCAATTACATCCCGCCCGAACAAATGGCCTGGGCGGAAGCGGCTCTGGCCAGCGAACGGGCTCAGAAGGCCAAGTTGCGCATTGTCATCGGCCATCTGCCCCTCTACGCCATCACTGTCGGGCGCGACGATCCGGGAGAAGTGCTGCTGGAGGCGGATGCCAAACGGGCTCTGCTGGAGAAGTACCGCGTCCACACCTACATCAGCGGCCACGACCACGGCTACTACCCTGGCCACAAAGGGCAACTGCAACTGCTTCACTGCGGCATTCTCGGCTCTGGCCCTCGTCCCCTCTTGGGCAGCCCTCTGCCCCCCCGCAAGACCCTCACCCTTATCGACGTGGATTTCGAGAGCCCAGATGTTACCTATTACACTACCTATCACATGCGGGATCTGAGCGTGATCGACCAAGCAGAGCTGCCCCGTTTCATCACTGGGCACAATGGCTTGGTGCTGCGCCGCGACGTCAATTGGGACAACCTCACCCCCCAAGAAATCGCCACCTGCCAAGCTCGTATTGGATCCCTGTGTCGGGATTAACGTCTCCGTCTTGGCAAAAGATTGATGAGCCGTTTGTAGATGCTCTCGCGAGGGTTCTGCACACTTCGCGAGCAGCCCAGGCTTTTCAACAGATGATTCAAAGCAGCTTTTTCCAGCAACACCAGCCATAGCCGGTGCAACTGTGTCTCTCGCATAACGGATCCCAGTGATTGATTTCAGCGAAACTGTGGAGAGCTTGTGAAGGCAGCAACAAGAAACGTTAAAGAGAACACAAAGTTGGCAACGGAATGTTGGCAGTGTTATCTTCAAGCGCGGTTGACCTACCGTCGCTGAGCCGGTTGACTGTTGCGCCTTTTCCCTGCCGTCCAACTGATCGACAACTGGAGCGCAAAACTCCTGCTACCCTGGTTGAATGATGGTTTCGTTCCTGGTTGAGGTAGAGGGGAATTTGACAGATGAGCAGGTGCGGGAGGGATTCCACGCCCTCTCTGACCCGATTCGCCTGCGCGTGCTGCAACTGCTGCAGGGGCGTGAGTTGTGTGTTTGTGATCTCTGCGAGGAGCTGAAGGTGAGCCAATCCAAGCTCTCGTTTCACCTAAAAACCCTGCGGGATGCGAAATTGGTCAATGCTCGCCAGCAGGGGCGCTGGATTTACTACAGCCTCAACCCACCCGGTTTTCAGCTCCTGCAGCATTTTTTGGATAGATTGGGGCAAGCTGGCCCTGTCAAGGCCGCAGTTCCCTGTGTGGAAGACCTCTAAGGCGCGCAGGGATCCCAAAATGTCCCTAGAAAAACTGTCGGATCCCGCCCTTGTACATTCCGAAGACGGGCTTGCTGCAACACAAGAAATTACAGATGTGAATGGTGTTCCCTGCTGGCAACCCCAGGGATCCCGGCGGGTCAACTCGGAGAAAATGAGGATCCCATCTCCTAAAATCCATCAAAGTTCCCTGACACCAGCTCCCCTGTTGCTTAGTTAGGATTGATACAAGAGAGGTGGGAACAACATGATACGTGAACAGCGAGAAGAGTTGGAACGCATCCACCGAGCACACCTGTGGAATCGCCTCAAGGAGCGGGTGAAACGCGCCCAGTTGAATCCATCTCTGCTGGCTTTGCTGGCACGAGAGGCTTTTGAGTTGGGCTTCCCCCTTCCCTCTTTATCTGACCAACCCCAGGTCAATTCCCCTGCTGAGCAGCCCCAAGATGGAAGTCATCATCGCCGCACAAGGCCTCCGGCCCGCTGGCGC
>NZ_JANSHQ010000263.1:0-2184 GCF_047461715.1 Synechococcus sp. R8-2
CGCTACGCGACGCTTTCGCGAACAGGCTGGGCCGCACAACTGGGGTTCTGCAATGGGCCAGCGTTCGATCTCCCGAGGCGGAGCCGTCTTGCTCCCTGAGCCTATCGATTGAGCCCATCCATGAATCTCCATGCAAACCTCACCGAATCCATTCATCCCATCCGATGAGTTTTCCTTCCAATCAGCAGAAGCCCCCCGCTGTACCCACCAGAGCCAGCATTGGGTAGTTCACATGCACTTAAACTCACCTTACCCATTGGAGAGGAAACAAAGCCAAGCGTCAAAGCAGAGCTGAGGGTAATGGACAGCCCCATGATGAGTCAATCCTGGTCGAAGAAACTTAAGCGGATCCCAGCAAAAGGACAACACCTCGCCAGAATGAGGGTTCAACCCGTAACCGCGTGCCCTTGGGGCGGGGAGGGAAGATAATGCCCAGGCAGATTGTCATTGCCGAGCAACATCGAGTGGCAGCCGTCTTCGCCGAAGATCAAGTGCAGGAGCTGATCGTCGCCAGCGGCGCTCACCAAGTGGGAGACGTTTACGTCGGAATCATCGAGAACGTTCTGCCCAGCATCGATGCCGCTTTCGTCAACATCGGCCCTGCAGAGCGCAATGGGTTTATCCACGTCAGCGACCTGGGCCCGCTGCGCCTCAAGCGAAGTCATGCCTCGATTTCTGAGCTGGTCTTGCCGCAGCAAAAGGTGCTGGTACAGGTGATGAAAGAGCCTACCGGCAACAAAGGGCCAAGGCTTACCGGAGATTTGGCCTTTCCAGGGCGGTATTTGGTGTTGCGACCCTACGGAAAAGGCGTTCATCTGTCCCGCCGCATCGAGGATCGAGAAGAACGCAACCGTTTGAAGTCGCTGGCCATTTTGATTAAACCCCCGCAGATGGGCCTGTTGGTGCGCACCGAAGCGGAAGGTGTGTCCGAAGAAGCGATGATCGACGACCTGGAGCAATTGAAGAAACTCTGGGAAGATATTCAACAGCAGTATCAGGCAGCACGGGGGCCGGGGCTACTCAACCGGGATGACGACTTTATTCAGCGGGTGCTGCGGGATGTTTACTCCGACGATGTGAACCGTATTGTGACCGACTCTGCGGCAGGAGCGAAGCGAGTCCGTAGCTATCTGCAGGGCTGGAACAAGGGCCAAATGCCCCCTGGTGTCGTTGTCGATGCCCACCGCGAGCCCACCCCCATTCTGGAGTATTTTCGGGTCAACGCGGTTATTCGGCAGGCGCTGCGGCCACGGGTGGATCTGCCCTCTGGTGGCTACATCATCATCGAGCCCACCGAGGCCCTGACGGTAATTGATGTTAACTCGGGCTCCTTCACCCAATCGGCCACTTCTCGGGAGACAGTGCTGTGGACAAACTGTGAGGCGGCTACCGAGATTGCCCGCCAATTGAGGCTGCGCAACATTGCCGGTGTGATTGTGGTGGACTTCATCGATATGGATTCCCGCCGCGACCAGTTGCTGGTTTTGGAGCATTTTAACAAGGCCCTCTCCAGCGACAAAGCTCGCCCACAGGTGGTCCAACTGTCGGAATTGGGGCTGGTGGAGCTCACCCGCAAACGGCAGGGGCAAAGCCTTTACGAGATCTTCGGCTATTCTTGCCCCACCTGTGAGGGGCTGGGGATCCTAGCCCGCTTGCCGGGGGCCGAGCCAGGGCATCTGTTAACAATAGAAAGCGGCCTGACGGTAACGCTACCCACCGAGGCGGAAGGAGGGGATGAGGAAGAGGCCGGCCCGATCCTGCCCCGCGATGGCAACCCCCAACGGGCACGCCTGCGAGTGGGGAGCGATGGGCTGTCTCGAGGCGATAGCCGTGCGCTGCTGCGGCGGTCGCGATCTGCCCCCGGACAACGACGCCCCAGCCCGGATCCCTTTACGACTTCAGACGATCTGGAGGAAGAGCCACGGGTTGAAACGGGACGCAAGCGTCCCCGCGAAGACTGGGGGGATCCCCGCACCGGCCAGCGCCTCGTTACGCGGAGCCCAGATACTCCTGCAGACGAGGAAACCCCGGAGCCGCTTGGGGACGATCTCTTGCAACCGGCAGGGGGCGGAGCAGACCCAAAGCGTCGAGAACCCCGCCGTTCTGGCCCTGGGGAAGAGGCAGAATCCGCCTCACGCAAAGATCACACTTCCCCAGCCCGCACCGTTCGCGCCAGCGGGACGG
>NZ_JANSHQ010000264.1:0-7029 GCF_047461715.1 Synechococcus sp. R8-2
TTGACTAGAGTCATGCTCTTCTCTGAACACGGAGCAAGCCCAGTTCCTGGCCCCCGGCCAATGGGAGCGACTTGGATCGAGAATACCTGGCTGAGGAGATCGCATCTCAGAGAAGACAACGGCACCGGGAACCATCTGAATCGCTCACCTGTTGAAGATGATGAGTTTTTCCCAGATGGACAATGGGAGTGGATCCGCTGTCTGCAAACTGAGTTATCCTGCCGCCAGAATTGCCTCCAACAAGGGATCCGCCCCAAAACGCACCACATCCGTACAGGGCCGTCCGGTCTCGGCTTCCACCCGGCGGATCTGCTCTAGGGCTGCTTCTTCCTCCCAGCCGAAGGTATTGAGGGCAATCCCCACCACGGGCGCGGGGGCAAAGGCCCCGGCAGCCGCTGCCACCTGCTCATACAGCTCGATCACTTTGGACAAGGGTGGGATGGGCACGTAGTCTATCCCCTTGATGTGGGTCTGGCCGGCGCGGTGTACCAGGATGAGGTGGGTGGGCTGGGATCCGCGCAACAGGGGCAAGGTGGCCGTAGAGGCGGGGTTGAGCAGGGATCCCTGGCCTTCCAGGTGCAGAATGTCGTGGTCAGAGCCATAGCGTAAGATCAGTTGCTCCACCGCCCCACTGGCATAGTCCACCCGCACCGCATCCAAAGGGATCCCCTCGCCGCCGATCAGGATCCCGGTTTGCCCGGTGGCCAAAAAGCGGGAGCGCAGGCCCCGTCTCAGGCTGGCCCGGTGCAGCTCTAGGCTGGTGGACATTTTGCCCACGCTCATGTCGGTGCCCACCGTCAACACCCGTTTACAGGGCAGGGTGCGGGCCAGGGCTTTCCCCACCGACAGGTTGGGGGGCTCGCGGCGAATATCCCAGATCCAGGCCCCCGGCTGCAACCACTGCCGAAACTGGGGATCCTCGGCCAAAGGCGTGTGCAGCCCATTCACCAGAGATAGGCCAGCTCGCAGGGCCAGGCCCAACTCCTCCCGCCAGGCTGGCGGCAACTGCCCCCCTGAAGGGGCAATCCCAATCACCAGAACTTCAGGCCGGTAGGCCAGCGCCTCCTCCACCGAGGCCACGATGGGAATGTCTTTGGCAATTCCGGTCAGATGGGCCAGGGATCCCCCCGCCTGCTCCCGGTCGATCACCGCCACCACCGGGAAGGAGCCGTAGCGCAGCAGCCCCAGCCCCGTTTTCCCATGCTCCCCCAGCAATCCCCCGTGGAGCAGGATGGCCACGCGACTTTCGCTGGACAGGGATTCCGGCCTTCCCATTATTCCTCCCGCAGCTCTACCCCCAAACCCGGTCGGTCGGTGGGGAGCAGGCAGCCCTCCTGCAGGATGGCCCCGGCAAAGGGATCGTCGGTGAGGTTGAGGTGGCTATCCAAGTCCAGGTAATCCACCAGGGGAGCCAAGTGGGCCGCCGCCGTATTCCCCAGAGCTGTGTTGCTGTAGCAGCCCAACATCACCTGTAGGCCGTGGGCTTTGGCGGTGTGGATCATGCGCCAGGCTTCGCTGAGGCCTCCGCACTTCATCAGCTTAATGTTGATCCCGTGGACGCGATCCACCAGAGGGGGGATATCGCGGCTGTCCATACAGCTCTCATCCACAAAAATGGGCAGCTTCGACTCGTGCCAGAGGGTGATCAGCTTCGCTTCCTGCCCCCTCTCCAAAGGCTGCTCCAGGTAGCTCACCCCTTGCCCCGCCAGCCAGTTGCTCATGCTCAGGGTTTGCTCCACCGTCCAAGCGCCGTTGGCATCCACTGTAATCAGGGATCCCAGCGGGATCACCTCTTGTACAGCAATCAGCATGTTCTGATCCGCCATCAGTCCTGAGCCGCTGCCCAGCTTGATCTTAAAGGCCCGCGCTTGGGTCTGTTCCATCCAGGCCAAGGCTCGCCGGCGGGCCGCCTGCGGGGTGGAGATGCCGATCGTCATCGTCGTGGGCGGAATGCGGGAGCGATCCAGCCCCCACAACTGCCACAGGGGCCTCCCCAGCCGTTTGCCCATCCAATCGTGCAGGGCCATATCCACCGCTGCCCGCGCTGCCGAAGGGATCCCGGCCCGCAGCAGTTCTGCCTCGATTGGCTGTCGCTCCCAGGGGGAATGGCGGCGCAGGATCCCTTTGGCCACGTCCAAGCCCATCAGGATGTCGTCCAGAGACTGGTGGTAGTCGTCGCTCACCGAAAAAGGGCAAGCCTCTCCCCACCCTTCAACTCCCTCCTCCTCAATTCGCACCCAAGCCAAGGTTGTATCGCTGTGGGTACCTCGGCTGATGGTCAAGGCGTAGCGCTTGTGAACGGTGAAAGGTTCGACGTAGAGCCGCATGGGCATCTCCAGAAGAGGAAGCTTGGAGGGGCAATTGGGCCTGGGCCGCCCCTTTGAGCTTAGCTTGGTTCCCAGCCCAGCCTGCCCCCGTCCCCAAGCCCAGAAAACAAGTTATCCCTTGCCCCGTCCGCCGTCTATGGTGGGATCCAGATCCACCGTTCTCCATACCCTTGCCACCATGAATACCGCCGAACTGCTGGTTCGCTGCCTGGAAAATGAGGGGGTGCAGTACATCTTCGGCGTTCCTGGCGAAGAAAACCTGGAAGTCCTGCAAGCCCTGCGCCGCTCCTCGATTCGGTTTATCACCACCCGCCACGAACAGGGGGCCGCCTTCATGGCCGATGTCTATGGCCGGCTGACGGGCAGAGCGGGGGTGTGTCTCTCCACCTTGGGGCCGGGCGCCACCAACCTGATGACCGGAGTTGCCGATGCCAACCTGGATGGAGCACCCCTAGTGGCCATCACCGGCCAAGTGGGCACCGACCGCATGCACATCGAATCCCATCAATACCTGGATTTGGTGGCCATGTTTGCCCCCGTCACCAAGTGGAATGCCCAGATCGTGCGCCCCAGCATCACCCCGGAGATCGTGCGCAAGGCTTTCAAATTGGCCCAAACCGAGAAGCCCGGGGCCGTCCACATCGACTTGCCGGAAAACATCGCCGCCATGGAAGCCAGCGGCACTCCCTTGAGGAGAGATCGCCTGGACAAAACCTACGCCTCCTATCAAAGCCTGAACGAAGCGGCGTCCCTGATCTCCCGCGCCCGCAACCCCTTGATTTTGGCCGGCAATGGGGCCATTCGCGCCCAAGCCAGCAGCGCCCTCACCGAATTTGCCACCCGCTTGAACATCCCCGTGGTCAACACCTTCATGGGCAAAGGAGTGATCCCCTACACCCACCCCTTGTCCTTGTGGGCCGTTGGCCTACAGCAGCGGGATCTGGTCAGTTGTGGTTTCGACCGCACCGATCTGTTGATCGCCGTCGGCTACGACCTCATCGAGTACTCCCCCAAGAAATGGAACCCCGACGGCACCATCCCCATCGTTCACATCGCTGCCCTGCCCGCAGAAATCGACAGCAGCTACATTCCGCAAGTAGAGGTGGTGGGAGACATTTCCGACTCCCTGATGGAGATCCTGCGCCGCTGCGATCGCACGGGCAAGCCGGATCCCTATGGCCTCAGCCTGCGGCAGAACATCGTCCGCGAGTACACCTGCTATGCCCACGATCAGAGCTACCCGATCAAGCCCCAAAAGCTGATCTACGACCTGCGCCAAGTCCTGGAACCCGAAGACATCGTCATCTCCGATGTCGGCGCCCACAAGATGTGGATGGCCCGCCTCTACCACTGTGACAAACCCAACACCTGTCTCATCTCCAACGGCTTTGCCGCCATGGGCATCGCCATTCCGGGGGCCTTGGCCGCCAAATTGGTGCATCCCGACCGGCGCATCGTGGCCGTAACCGGAGATGGAGGGTTCATGATGAACTGCCAAGAGCTGGAAACTGCCCTCAGGGTGGGCACTCCCTTTGTCACCCTCATCTTCAACGATGGCGGCTATGGGCTGATCGAGTGGAAGCAACACAATCAATACAACGAGGCTGCTTTCGTCAAGTTCGGCAATCCAGACTTCGTCAAGCTGGCGGAGAGCATGGGCCTCAAGGGCTACCGTGTCGAAAAGGCTGCCGAGCTGATCCCCATCCTGAAGCAGGCCCTCGAGCAGCCGGTGCCCACCCTCATCGACTGCCCTGTGGATTACAGCGAAAATCTTTACTGGACCCAGCGGTCGCAGGCGCTCGTCTGCGAGACTGAGGGGTGAGGTGAATGTGGATGCCAGATTTGAGCCGAGTTGGGGCATAGTAAGCCCAGGGTTGGCGGCCTCTGGGCAGTCCAGACTTATGTATCTTTACCGTTGACCCTTAGCAGCCAAGTGCAGTGAAATAGAGGCATTGTGGGTGACCCGCCAGCATGAGCGATCTTCCTTCCCCTCCCTTTACCTCGCGCCGCGCCGGCGCTGCCAGCAAAGCTCTGGCCATCGCCAACGTCAGCATTACCCCCTTTGGCCGCAAGTTAAAGGAGCTGGGCTTTGCCGACGATAAGCAGATCCAGGACATCCAAAACGCCCTCAAAGCGGATCGAGAGGGCAACAGCAAGGCCCTGGCTCTGGTGGTCAAGGATATCGTGGGCAAAGAGATCACCCCTGACCTGGAGCGGGCTTACAAACGGCAGCAGCTCTTTGAACTGAAAATCATCTACGGGATCCCCTCCCTGGATGTCGACCTGGAGCCGGTGGAGATCTCCGAGATGATTGGGCTGATCGACTCGATCTTGCCCCTCGACATCTGCAACCGCTACAAGTTCTTGCCCATTCGCCGTCGAGACAATCAGGTGACGGTGGCGATGGTCAAGCCAGACAACCTGCAGGCACTGGACGACATTCAACGGCGCTTCCGCATCCAGGGGCTGAAGCTGCAGCGGCGGGTCTTCACCCAGCGGGATTTCGAGACCCTGATCAACCGCTACATGGATGCGCAGGCGGAGCTGCTGGCCATCAAGGGGATCAACGACGCGGCTGCTGCCCAACAGGAAGAAGAGGTGGTGGTCAACACTGCCGAAATCGATCTGGATGCTATTGAGGATGTGGCTGCCGATGAGGCCGGCGAGGGATCCCTGGAGCAGCAGGTCAAATCGGCAGATGATGCCCCGATTATTAAACTGTCCAACCAGATCCTGGTCAAGGCCCTGCAGGACGGGGCGTCTGACATCCACATCGAGCCGCAAGAAGAATACCTGCGCATCCGCTTCCGCAAAGATGGGGTGTTGCGGCAGGCTTTTGAAAACTTTCCCAAGAAGATCGTCCCCGCCCTCACTGCCCGCTTTAAAATCATCTCCAACCTGAATATTGCCGAGCGGCGCATGCCCCAGGATGGGCGGATTCGGCGGGTCTTCAAGGGGCGCAAGGTGGACTTCCGGGTCAGTACCCTGCCCTCCCGCTATGGGGAAAAGATCGTGCTGCGGATCCTGGACAACTCCGCCACCCAACTGGGGCTGGACAAGCTGATCACCGACCCAGAGACCTTGGAAAGCTTCAAGGAGATTGTCAAGCGACCCTTTGGCCTAATCCTGGTAACTGGGCCAACGGGATCCGGGAAAACCACCACCCTCTACTCGGCTCTGGCGGAGGTGAACGATCCGGGCATCAACATCAGCACCGCCGAGGATCCCATTGAATACTCGCTGCCGGGGATCACTCAGGTGCAGGTGATCCGAGAAAAGGGCATGGACTTTGCCATGATCCTGCGGGCCTTCTTGCGGCAAGACCCGGATGTCATCCTGGTGGGGGAAACCCGCGACCACGAGACGGCCAAAACCGCCATCGAAGCCTCCCTCACGGGCCACTTGGTGTTGACCACGCTGCACACCAACGATGCCCCTGGCGCCATTGCCCGTCTGACGGAGATGGGGATCGAGCCATTTATGATCTCCAGCTCGTTGCTGGGGGTGTTGGCCCAGCGCTTGATGCGCCGGGTGTGTACCGAATGTCGGATCCCCTACCACCCCACGCCGGAGGAGCTGGCTCGCTATGGCCTTACCCTCAGTGGCGACGGCGAGCAGCTCACCTTCTACAAAGCCAACAAGCTCTCCCCCAAAGAAGTGGAGCAGCGCAAGGCCACCGGCAAGCCCATCTGCGAGAAGTGTGGGGGCGTGGGCTACAAAGGTCGGGTAGGGGTGTACGAGTTCATGCGCATGAACGACCGCCTTGCGGACTTGATCAACAAAGAGGCCCCCACGGAGGTGATCAAAGAAGCGGCGGTGGAAAGTGGCATGAAAACCCTGCTGGCCTACAGTTTGATGCTGGTGAAGCAGGGCCTCACCACGCTGGAGGAGGTGGATCGGGTGACCCTCACCGACAAGGGTCTGGAAAGCGAGCTGAAGGCCCGTGCCAAGGCTCTCAGCACCTGCCGCAACTGTGGCGCGGCCTTGCATGTAGACTGGATGGACTGCCCCTATTGCCTGACGCCGAAGTTTTAGGAAGTCGCCTTGGCCCTTGACGGTGTTGGGGTGCCGACTATAACAGTCCTATACAGTTGCCTTTCTCACATGGCTTTGGCCGGCGGCTCTTTTGATAGACAGTTCTACTCGCCTTTGGAGAACCCAACCCTATGCCCCAACTGATGATCGAAGACCTGATGGAAGCAATCGTCCAAAAGGGCGGTTCCGACATTCATATTTCGGCGGGTTTGCCCCCCTACTTCCGCATCAATGGTCACCTTGAGCCGACAGAGCATGAGCCTCTCTCCGCAGAGGAGGTGCAGCGGCTGATCTTCAGCATGTTGAACAATAACCAGCGCAAGCAGTTGGAGCAAAACTGGGAATTGGACTGCTCCTATGGGGTGCGGGGGATCGGGCGCTTCCGCGTGAACGTCTACCGCGATCGCGGCACCTATGCTTGCGCCATGCGGGCCCTGGCTTCTGAGATCCCCAACATCGACAAGCTGGGCCTGCCGGATGTGTGTAAGGAAGCAGCTCGCCTGCCGCGGGGCTTGGTGCTGGTAACCGGCCCAACGGGATCTGGCAAATCGACTACGCTGGCTTCCATGATCGACATGATCAACCGCGAACGGGCCGAGCACATCCTCACCATCGAGGATCCCATTGAGTACATCTACACCCCCATTCGCAGCATCATCCACCAGCG
>NZ_JANSHQ010000265.1:0-2692 GCF_047461715.1 Synechococcus sp. R8-2
GGGGGGGATTGCAGGGGGAAGTCAGGATCCTCCTCGCTTCTTTTGCGGTGACGCGGGATGCCTACCGGCAGATCATCCCTGCTTTTGAGGCCCACTGGCTGGCTAAAACGGGGCAACGGGTGCGCGTAGAAAGCAGCTACGGCGGCTCGGCAACGCAATCGCGGGCAGTTATTGACGGGCTGGATGCCGATGTGGTGGCCTTGGCCCTGGCTTTGGATGTGGAGCGCCTCGTGGCTGCGGGTCTCATCCAGCCGGGATGGGAAGCCCGTACCCCCAACCAAGGGATCGTTACCCGTTCGGTGGCAGTAATTGTAACGCGGGAGGGCAACCCCCAGGGGATCCGCTCTTGGCAAGATCTGGCTCGGCCCGGCTTGCAGGTGGTTACCGCCAACCCCAAAACCTCAGGGGGCGCCCGCTGGAACTTTTTAGCCCTCTGGAGCGCTGTCCCTGAACCCCAGGCTCTGGCCTTCACCACCCAGGTCTACAAGAATGTCCGCATTTTGCCGCGGGACTCGCGGGAGGCCACCGATGTTTTTTTCCAGAAAGGGCAAGGGGATGCCCTGATTACCTACGAACATGAGGTGATCCTGGCGGGCTTGCGCGGCCAATCCCTGTTCTATGTGGTGCCGGATCCCAACATTTCCATCGACAACCCCGTAGCCGTGGTGGATGCCAATGTGGATCGCAAAGGCACCCGTGCCGTGGCCGAAGCCTTTGTGGACTACCTATTCACCCCAGAAGCGCAGCGGGCTTTTGCCGAGGTGGGCTTTCGCCCGGTGGAGCCGACGGTGGCCCAAGAGTTTGCCTGGCGTTACCCTCCTGTTGAGAAGCGGGTTACCGTCGCCGACCTGGGCGGATGGGAGGTTGTCCAAAGCCGCTTTTTTGCCGATGGGGCCTTGTTTGACCGCATCCAAGCTCAGTTGTAGGGAGTCTCCCTTGTTTTGGATCCCCATTCAAGTTATCTTGGGAGCTATATCAACGGTTTGTTGACAGGTTTACCGTAGATTAGCCGCGGGTTTAACTGCCCTCACCCTCTCCAGAAGACTCAGCCGGCAACCATCCAGCAACTTCTCAGGCAAACCACTAGCTAGGCAGAACCTATGGGTATCACCATCGAAGGGGTATCGAAGCGTTTTGGCGAGTTTCAGGCCCTTCACCCCACCGATCTCACCATTCCCACGGGATCCCTGGTTGCCCTCTTGGGGCCATCGGGTTCTGGCAAATCCACCCTGCTGCGCCTGATTGCCGGCCTAGAAAAGCCGGATACGGGGCGGATTTCCCTCACCGGGCGGGATGCTACCCATGCCAGCGTCCAGGAGCGCAACATTGGTTTTGTTTTTCAGCACTACGCCCTGTTCAAGCACATGACGGTGCGGCAGAACATCGCCTTTGGCTTGGAGATCCGCAAGGCTTCACGGGCCGAGATTCGGGCACGGGTGGATGAGCTGCTGGAGCTGGTGCAGCTATCGGGGTTCGGGGATCGCTACCCCTCTCAACTCTCTGGGGGGCAGCGGCAGCGGGTGGCCCTAGCCCGCGCTTTGGCGGTGGAGCCGCAGGTGTTGCTGTTGGATGAGCCCTTTGGGGCCCTGGATGCCAAAGTCCGCAAAGAGCTGCGCAAGTGGTTGCGGCGCCTGCACGATGAGGTGCATGTGACAACGGTATTTGTAACCCATGATCAAGAGGAAGCCATGGAGGTGGCGGATCAGATCGTGGTGATGAACCAGGGGCGGATCGAACAGGTGGGATCCCCGGCAGAAATCTATGACCATCCAGCTACACCCTTTGTGATGAGCTTTGTCGGCCCGGTCAACGAGCTTTCTCCCCGCTCCCAACTCTTTTGCCAGCTTCCCGAGGTGCAGGCCGGCCCGCATCAGCTTTTTTTGCGCCCCCACGATGTGCAGATTGAGGTCAACCCCGGCAGCAGTGGTGTTTCTGCCCGCGTTAAGGAGATCATCCACCTGGGTCGGGAGATTCAGGCGGAGCTGATTCTTAGCGATGGCGGATCCCTGTGGGCCCATCTCAGCCGCGAGCAATATGCCAACCAACCCCTGCAGGTGGGGCAGCAGGTCTATGTGCGCCCCAAGGTGGTGAAAGCCTTTCCCGTCAAAAAAACCGAGATGACCGCAATGCCGGTGGGAGCTTGAGAAACGTTGCTGCAAGCTTTGTCTCAACTGTCTTGGCCGTGGCGGCTGACCCTGGGCTATCTCTTCTTGATGTTGATTCTGCCGCTGGCTGCCTTGATTGCCAAGTCCAGCAGCGTGGGCTGGGCGGAGTTTTGGCGGATCGCGACGGATCCCGTGGCCCTCTCCGCCTATGAAGTTACTTTTGTAACCGCGTTGCTGGCGGCTCTGATCAACGGCGTGATGGGCACCCTGACTGCCTGGGTGCTGGTGCGCTACGCCTTCCCCGGCAAAAAGCTTCTCGAGGGGTTGATCGATCTGCCGTTTGCTTTGCCCACCGCCGTGGCCGGCCTCACCCTGGCAACGGTTTACAGCAGCAACGGCTGGATTGGATCCCTTTTGGCCCCCTTGGGGATCCGCATCTCCTTTACCCGCTTGGGGGTGGGGGTGGCGATGCTGTTTATTTCTTTTCCCTTTGTGGTGCGGACGGTGCAGCCGGTGTTGCAGGAGCTGGAGAAAGATGTGGAAGAGGCAGCCTGGAGTTTGGGGGCTTCCCGCTTTCAGACCTTCCG
>NZ_JANSHQ010000266.1:0-5124 GCF_047461715.1 Synechococcus sp. R8-2
GTCAGCGGGACGGAGTCCAAACTGCTGCGGTGGGGCAATACGGCCTACTGGGAGGCGGCTGGGCTGATGTTGCTAGGGATCCTGCTGATCGTTTATCGCTGGCGGGGCACCCTGCTGATGTTGATCAATCCCGGCTATGTGAATGTGGCGTTGTTGGCTGGGCTGTGTCTGTTGGGCTTGGGGATTGGCCGTTGGCGAGGAGCCAAAGTTGCCTCTTCTGAAGTCCATGCCTCACTATTGGGGCCGCGGCTGGGCGCAGGACTGTTGATCCTGACAGCACTGCTGGGGTTTTGGGTCGAGCCACGCCCGCTCTCCAGCCAAACTGCCCTCAACCGAGGGGTATCTCCCTATCTGGGGGTATCTCGTAGCCAGCCGCAGGCTTTTCGCCCCAAGCTCGACCCCCGTCAGCGTACTCTGCTGGACTGGGTGCGCACCTTGGATGTTTACCCGGATCCCTACACCTATGAGAACCAGCCGGTGCGGGTGCAGGGGTTCGTCATTCCCGACAAGCAACCCGACCACTTTGTTATTGCCCGGTTTTTGGTTAGCTGCTGTGCTGCCGATGCTTACCCTGTGGGCTTGCCGGTGCGCTGGCCAGAGGCAGAGCAGTTAACTGCCGACAGTTGGCTGCGTCTGGAGGGGCGCATGGCCGTGGAGCAGCGGGATGGATTATCTCAGTTGGTGATCGTTGCCGAGCGGCTGGAGCCGATACCGGTGCCGCCAAACCCCTATGCCGACGAATAAGAGCAGGCGCTTAGATATCGGTTTAGATATCGGTTTCGCTCAGCTTGGCGCTCAGGTAATCGAAGGGCTCGGCCACAAAGCTGTAGTCTTCGCCGGAGCCAAGCAGCTCCAGGGTGCGGGTTTTCATGTTTTGAATGCCAATCACCGTCGGGGCGATGGGCACACCGAGGGAGTTGTAGGTCTCCCGTAAGCCGGCCAAGACTCGCTCATCCAAAATGCTGTTGTCGGCAGCCACCAGCGCGTAGGAAGCGTAGCGCAAGAAGTAGTCCATATCCCGCAAACAGGTGGCGTAGCGGCGGGTGGTGTAGGCGTTGCCTCCCGGACGGATGAGATCCGGCACCTGGGCGAACATGGCCGCAGCAGCCGTTTTGACGATATCCACCGAGTTGAGATTGATCACGTTTACGGCCTTGATGCGCCGCAGCCCCGAGTCATAAAAAGCCTTGAGCGCATCCATTGCCTCCCGATCCAAGTAGCGGCCCGTCAGGTCGTAGGTTTTGATCAGTGTGGTTACGGCATCCCGCATATCCCCAGCTCCATTCTTGTGACTTTATTTTGTCAAAGTAGCTTGAGATGAAAAAATGAGAAGAGATTTTGCCGGACAACATCCAAAGGTCAACCTTGGAAAATCGAGCCAGAGCCCGGCAACGGCGACGCTTCAGGCTCCCCTTCGCCCTCAGAAGTTTAGCATGCAGGGGTTTCTTTCCCGCTTCCCCCTGAGACAATGGCCAATGTTGTTACAAAAATGTAACCTTTCTGCAACACTCTAGG
Source organism: Synechococcus sp. R8-2 (assembly GCF_047461715.1). Lineage (NCBI taxonomy): Bacteria > Bacillati > Cyanobacteriota > Cyanophyceae > Synechococcales > Synechococcaceae > Synechococcus > Synechococcus sp. R8-2. The sequence goes on from NZ_JANSHQ010000266.1 coordinate 1,516, forward strand.
GATCCGGCGGCAACACCCGCAGCGGCTTGAGCTGACCTGCCTGACCGTACCCCAAGCCCAAAAACTTGCCCTCCTCATCCAGCACCCGCAAAGTAGGGGCATCGACAACAGGCCGGTCGAGGAGAATGGCCCGACCCTGCAGCCACTGCTTCGCTTCGGCGGAAGAGAGCTGTACCGCACCCCAATCGGCAAATCCCCACTCGATGGGCAGCAGGGCAGCAGCGGGATCCGCGGATCCCTGCCATCTCTCTAGCGGCAGGCTTTCTGCGATGCGAAAGGGGCCACTTTGCAGCCGTCGCAGCCGGCTCATCAGCCCTCCACAGCCCAATTTTTCCCCCACATCGCGGGCAAGGGCACGAATGTAGGTGCCGGGGCCACAGGCAACTTCCAGATCCACTTCCGGAAAGTCTCCGGCTCGCCAGCCCAGGATGCGCAGTTGCCGAATGACCACCCGTCGGGGTTCCAACTGGAGTTCCGCAGCCTCCACGCCGGCACGGGCCAACTGGTAGAGCTTTTTCCCCTGGCGCTTAAGGGCGCTGTAGAGGGGCGGCACCTGCCAGATCTCGCCGGTAAACTCCCGCAAGCACTGCTCTACCTGCTCGCGACTCAACCCAGGACAAGGGGATCCCACCCGGATCTGCCCTTCGGCATCGTCGGTGTCGCTGCGCTGTCCCAATCGGAAGGTTGCTTGATACACCTTATCTCCCGACAAAAACGACAAAAAGCGTGTCGCTCGCCCCACAGCAATGGGCAAAACCCCCGTTGCTGCCGGATCCAGAGTACCCCCATGCCCCACCTTGCGGGTGCGCAAGACCTGCCGCACCGCCGCCACACAGTCGTGGGAGGTGAGCGCCGCCGGCTTGTCCAGGTTGAGAAAGCCCTCCAGGGATCCCATGCCAGGCATAATATGCATCAACAGTTAAGATTTGTAACTGAGCTGCCCCAGCGCTTAACATGGGGTTAACTTCCGTCTCCAAGTTTGAAGCACCTATGGCTCAGTCTGACCTGTTCTTTCAGCCTATCTGGCAACGCCTCCTGATGATTGCCCCCTTTTTCCTGTGGGGCTCGGCGATGGTGGTGATGCGAGACGCCCTCTCCGAGACCACCCCCCTCTTCATTGCCATTCTGCGGTTGTTGCCGGCAGGGATCCTGGTTCTTGCCTTTCGGCTCTGGCAGGGGCGGGGCTCTGCGGCCTCTCACGCCTGGCATCCCAGAGGGCTGCGCGGCTGGCTATGGGTGTTGGCGTTTGCGCTGGTGGACGGCACTTGTTTTCAGGGATTTTTGGCCCAAGGGCTGAAAGAGACAGGGGCAGGCCTGGGATCCGTGCTAATCGACTCGCAGCCGCTGGCGGTGGCTTTGATGGCCACCTGGTTTTATCGAGAGCGGATGGGATCCCTGGGCTGGCTGAGCCTGGGGCTGGGAGTTTTCGGCATTGGCCTCATCGGCCTATCCGGCGAGGGATCCCTGCAGTTGGGGGCCGGCGTCGTTTGGATGTTGATGGCCTCCCTGTCGATGGCCATCGGCACCGTGATGATGCCCAAGGTGGCGGAGGTGGCGGATCCGGTGCTGGCGACGGGCTGGCACATGGTGTTGGGCAGCCTGCCCTTGATCCTGCTGTCGGGACTGACGGAGACTCAGCAATGGCAACACCTGAGCGGGATCCACTGGCTGGGCCTCCTCTACGCTTCGGTGATGGGGAGCGCCTTGGCCTATGCCCTCTTCTTCTATTTCGCCTCTCAGGAAAACCTCACCGAGTTCAGCTCCCTGACCTTCCTCACCCCCATCTTTGCCCTGCTGTTTGGCAGCACCTTTCTGGGGGAATCGCTGACGCGGCTGCAATGGCTGGGAGTGGGCATCACTCTGGTCTGCGTGTATTTGATTAACCACCGGCAAGAATGGCAGGAGCGCCTGCACCTGGGCTGGAAAGGGATCCTCTCAGAGCTGGGTTTAGACTGGCTGGTGAGCGCCTTGAGCACCGTCGAGATCCGCGATGGCAACCCCGACTGATCAAAGCTTGGGCAGGGATCCCTTAGGGGGGCAAGAACCCCATGGCCTCTCTCACCCTTTGTAGCGTTTGCTCGGCGATGGCCCGGGCCTTAGCGGCATTCTCCCGAATCAGAACGAGCAGGTGGTCGGGGTTGCTCCACAGTTCCCGGTAGCGCTGCTGAATGGGCTCCAGGGCAGCGATGATGCTGTCGGCGAGGAGGGGCTTGAACTGTCCCCACCCCATCTCGGCACACTCAGCCGCCACCACCTCCTTGCTTTTGCCGGAGGTGAGCATGTAAATCGTCAACAAATTGTGGGCTTCGGGACGAGCCGGATCGTCAAAAGTAATGCCCCGAATGGGGTCGGTCTTGCATTTTTGGATCTTCTTGCGGATGGTATCCGGGTCATCCAGCAGATGAATACGGCTGAAATCCGAGGGATCCGACTTGGACATCTTGCGCGTACCATCGGTCAAGCTCATTACCCGCGCCCCCTCCGGACGAATCAGGGCCTCTGGGATCAGAAACACCTCTCCAAAACGGTCATTGAAGCGGCGGGCAATATCCCGACACAGCTCAATATGCTGCCGCTGATCCTCCCCCACCGGCACATACTTGGGTTGGTAGAGCAAAATATCCGCCGCCTGCAAAATCGGGTAGCTGAACAAGCCAACGCTGGTCTCCTCTCCCTGTTTTTCTTTCTTCTCCTTGTATTGGATCATGCGCTCCGCCCAGTTCATGGGGGTGATGGTGTTGAACAGCCAGGCCAGCTCCGTATGGGCAGGCACGTGGGACTGGACGAATAGCACGCAATGCTCCAGGCTGAGACCGCAGGCCAAATAAAGGGCAAACAGCGAACGGGTTCGCTCCCTCAGCAGCTTGGGATCCTGAGGGACGGTGATGGCGTGTTGATCGACGATGCAAAAAAAGTTCTCGTAGTGCTCCTGCTCGGCCACCCAATTCTTAATCGCCCCCAAGTAATTGCCCAAATGCAGTTCGCCAGAGGGCTGAATGCCAGAGAGGGTGCGCGGCTTGGCCATAGGGAAAGCAGATCTCAAACGCCAACAAGACGGAGGACAAGAGCAAGGAAAGTCTTTTTCAGGATATCAAGAGAGGCGCAACCTGTTGGTTCATGATGGAAGGAAGATGCCCAACCGCACACCATGTCAGACTCTGAACCCGAACTGTTGCGTGCTGCCAACCACTATGTGCTGCTGATCCCGGGCTTGCCGGAGCAATTTCTCAGCCCCGAGGAATTGCAGGAGTTTCTCATGCGGCTGTTGCAGGAACATCCCCACTTGGTGGATGCAGATCTGGCCCGCTATCCCACCCCTCAAGCGCAGGCACAGCGGCTGATCGACACCGCCTGTGAGATCGAAGTTTCCCCCGGCGAAACCGTGCAGTGGCATCCTGTGCGCCTGAGCAAGCGCTCCTCGACACGGTCTTAACAGGCTCGGAAGTTCCTTGGCCAAGCCGTTCGCAGCCTCGTTGCAGCAGCGTTGCAGTTCCCCTCCCGCAGGCATAGCAAAAACCTCACCAGAGGTGGGGCGGGCAGTACGGGGTTGTGTTTCGGATCCCGCCTTGAGCGTGATACAACGCAAGAGTAGAGCATGACTCTAGTCAA
>NZ_JANSHQ010000267.1:0-1590 GCF_047461715.1 Synechococcus sp. R8-2
CCAGCGGGACGGAGTCCTTAAAAGCCGACGGCAGCTTGGTAACCTCTTCTGACCAGTGGGCGGATCGCGCTTTTCAAGGGGCCATTGCCGCTGCCTACCCCGATCACGGTTATCTGAGCGAGGAATCCAACCACATTTTTCCCGAGAAGGAGTGGTGTTGGGTAGTGGATCCTTTGGATGGCACCACCAATTTTGCCCGTGGGATCCCCATTTGGGGCAGCTCCTTGGCTTTGCTGCATTGGGGCGTGCCGGTGTTTGGCTGTGTCCATCTGCCGCCCATCCGCCAGACTTTTTACGGTTATTGGCCTCGGTTTCCTGGGGATGCAGCAGCAGGAGCTTTTCTCACCCGCCACGACCGGGATCCCGCCTGTCCCCAGCCAATCCGTCCTAGCACCGCCTCACCCGGCCCCAACCAATTGTTCAATTTCTGTTCCCGCAGCAGCCATTGGATTAGCCCGCAATTCCCTTGCAAAGCGCGGATGTTGGGGGGCGCTGCCTACAACCTGCTGGCGGTGGCCGGTGGCAGCCTTTTGGGGGCGGTAGAACGCTCGCCCAAGATCTGGGATGTGGCGGCAGTGTGGGCCATTGTCAAGGGGGCCGGCGCCGTTTGGGAACCCCTGAGCTGTGCCGATCCGGATCCCGGCCAGCCTCTCATTCCCGGCAAGGATTATGGCCGACTCACTTACCCCGCCCTGGTGGCAGCTCAAGCCGAGTGGATCCCCTTATTTCGCGCCTTCATCGCTCTGTAGCTTTCGTAAACGGCCTGCACGTTGTACCAGTTGAGGAAAAAAATCCGGCACAGCTCCAAGGCCAACTGCGAGCGGCCATGCCGGATCAACCAGCGCAGCAGCGGTTCCACCCGCTTCTCGTTCAGCCAGCCTCCCAGGGATAAAAGGCCCCACAGGAATTGGTGCAGGGGCGTCAGTTGGATCATCAGGCGCACGGCCCAGGTGGGGTGTTTTTGGTAAAAGAGAATACCCATGCGGCCCCGCTGCCGTTCCCGCTCAATCAATCCTGGGATCTGCTGCAGCTCAAAGGGCGGATGCCAGTGGTAGCCGGTGGCCTGGGGGCACTTGACCAGGCGCAGGCCCAAACGTTTTAGCCGCACCCCCAGCTCCAGGTCTTCCCAGCCGTAGAGGTGAAACCGCTCGTCAAAGGGGCCGGCGGGGGTTTCGCAGGCCAGCTCCAACCAATGGCGGGCAATGGCCACGTTGCCGGTGGCGAAAAAGGCTGCCGAAAAATCGGTGGGCTTGAAGGGTTCGGAGCGGGGATCCTGAAAATTGCTCGTGTTGATCACCCGCCCGTAGGTGAAGACCTTAGCCTCGTGGGGGGAGCGGGGATCCCCTGTGACGCCGTGTCGTCGCAGCATCTGGGCGTGGCTGGCCAAGAAGTGATCCACCACCACCAGGTCGCTGTCGATAAAGACGATGAGGGATCCCTGGGCGTGGCGAAACCCCAGGTTGCGGGCAGCGGCGGGGCCACGGTGCTCCTGCTGCAACAGTTTCCACTGGGGCAAGCCGATGGGGTTGTTCTGCAGCCATTCCACTGTGCCATCGGTGGAGCCGTCGTCCACCACCACCACCTCGTAGC
>NZ_JANSHQ010000268.1:0-2308 GCF_047461715.1 Synechococcus sp. R8-2
TGCTCCGCACCGCTGACGCGACTGAGCCAAGTGCGGCTGGCAGGGGGGATCTGCTCCTGGGTGAGCGGCAGAGGTTCTGCCGACTGCAGCGCGTAGGCCAGTAGGGGATCTTGCAGATCGATCTCGGTGGGGCCGGTCTCCGTCCCGGCAGCAAAAGATGGCTGGAGCTGAGCCCGGCTCTCCCCCGGCTGCCAACTAACCATGAGCGCCAGAGGGATCCCCAGCAATTGGGCCGTCTGTCGAGTGGTAGTGGTGTACAGATCTGACAAGGTGGCCGAGTTTTGCAAGGTTAAACAAGTGGTGATCAGGCCCTTGAGCAACTGCTCTTGTCGTTGCCGGCGTTGTTCTGACCGAATTTGCCGCAGGAACCCCCACACCTGTTGGGCGATCCCCCGCAGCAGTTGCCGCTCTTCCCGGCTCCAGGCCCGTAGCTGGGGATGCAACACCAAGAGCAGCCCTTCCACAGGTGTGGTGGCGGTACCGCCGACCCCGGTGTGGGTCAGCATCAGGGAACGAACTCCTGCCAGTTCCTGCCGCCAAGAGAGCAGGCGCAGATCTTGGTCGTAGTTTTCTGCCACCACCACCTCGCTGCGCATGAGATCCTGCCAGTCCTGGTCGCTCAGAGGGCTGAGCTGCTGTGGCAAAGTCTGCTTGCCTTCCCTGCGGTACTCGTAGAAGAGGCGGGGGATGGGGCTGTCGGGATCCACCGTCAACACGGCCACTGCACCGACTTTCAGGCGCTGGGCCAGGCCGACAACGGCTTGCTGGAGAGCCTGTTGCAGCTCCGCCGGGTTGTAAAGCGAGCGGCCCACCTGTTGCACAAACTCTTGGTCATCGGCCAACTGGCGAATGCGGCGATCCAGATTTTCTAGGGGGGCAGCCAAGGCCAACCCATTGGCGGCAGCAGCTACCAACTGTCGCTCAGCGGCTTGCCAGGTACGGGGCACATCCGATTGCACCCAGATGAACCCCAGCAGATCCTTTTCCAGCAAAATCGGGGCTGCCAAAACGGCCTGGGCCCGCAACTGCTGCATCAGCTTGGGGGGAACCTCAGAGCGAGTCGTCCCTGTGCCGCCCACCACCACCTGGCCATCGGCGAGGGTGTAGTACATGTCCCCCAATTCCCGCAGCGAAAGGCTGACCTCTCCTGTCGGCCCTGCTCCGACTTTCTCCGCCCCGCTGTCGCGAACAGCTTTGGGGACGCTCCCGTGGGGAACGAACTGACCCTGGCTGCGCTCGTGCCAATACACCTGAATGTGGACGGCGCCCAGAAAAGACTGTAACTCCTGCCTCACCAGGCTGACCCGTTCCTGCAGGGATCCCACCTGGCGCATCGCCGTTCCCAACCTCAGGAGCGGATCCTCAAGGCGCTTTTCGGTCTGCTGTTGCCAAGCGTTTTCCAACTCTTGCAGAGAAGCTGCCAACTGCCCCAGCAAAATCCCCAGGAGAGCCTTTTCTTCCTCACGGGTGGTAACCCCCCACATTTGGGATCCCAGCATCAGGATCCCCAAGCAGCGCCGCCGTCCCACTGCCGTTCGCGACAGCGGGCCGTAGGCCGAGAAGGGATAAATGAAACAGCCCTGGATCCCGCCCAGTCGCCTGGCCTCCCGCTGCCAAATGCCCATGCGCGGTTCCTGAGAGAGGTCGGGCAGGCTGATCGGTCGCTGCTCGATCACCACCTGCTCCAGGATCTCCCCCGGCTGTAGAGGATGCACCGCCCGCAGTAGGGTTTGATCCTCAAGAAGGGTCACTCCCCCCTGACCCACCAACTGGTGATTTGGATAGTCGTAAAAGGCCAGCCAGATCAGCGGCGCCCCAAACGCCGCCTTGACATACTCCAGCGTGAGCTGAACGAGGGTGTTGGCATCGCTCTGCTCCCGCATCTGCTGCAAGGTTGCTTGCAGGGCCACCAGGGGAGATATTGGCCCAGCTCTATCGGAATGAGGGGGAACAGACTGAACCATACCTGTGTGGAGCTATTCTGCGGGTTCCTCTGCAAGTCAATGCCCTCTCAGCCAGATCTCCGTCGGATCTGAGCCTTATTTGTTGCTGGGCAACGCTGAGGCAACAGGTGAGAAGAAGAGAGCCCGGACTTGTTGCTGTTTGAAACAACTTTGGCATACTCTCCGCCCCAAGGGGCAGGGATTCTCGACGTCGGGCGTTCGCCCCATCCTCGACGCAGTGAAAGATTTGGTTTTCATCTCTCACCCAGCCCCAGTGTAGTCTGTCTGCAGCCGTCCTTCATGGCTTCCTAACTTCCCTGGGGTTGGTCGCGGAACGCTTGGAGAGTGTCTCAATCTAGTTTGGA
>NZ_JANSHQ010000269.1:0-5684 GCF_047461715.1 Synechococcus sp. R8-2
GCTGTTCAGGTATTGCCCCGCCGACTCGGCCACCTTTTGCAGCAGCTGTTCTCGCTCCTCTTCCCGCGGCAGCAGCTCCACCACCGCAATTCCTCCCGACTGGCGCAGGCAGGTTGCTAGAGAATCGGCCAGTCGCTCCGCTATGTCGGGGCTCTTGACCAGCCGATCCACCACAACCTCAAGGGTGTGGGTTTTGTTTTTGGCTAACTCGATCTCCTCGCTCAGATCCCGCACCTGGCCGTCGATGCGCACGCGCACAAACCCTTGCTGGCGCAAGCTTTGCAACAGGTTGGCATGGGTGCCCTTTTTCCCCTTCACCACCGGCGAGAGCAACTGAAACCGCGTCCGATCCGGCAGGGCCAGGATCTGATCCACAATTTGATCCACCGTCTGGGGGGCGATCACCCGGTTGCAATGGGGGCAGTGAGGGATCCCAGCTCGCCCATACAGAAGCCGCAGGTAGTCGTAGATTTCGGTAACGGTGCCGACGGTGGAACGGGGGTTGTGGCTGGTGGACTTTTGATCGATGGAGATGGCCGGACTCAGCCCTTCGATGCGATCCACATCCGGTTTGTCCAGTTGCCCCAAAAACTGTCGCGCATAGGCGCTGAGGGATTCCACATAGCGCCGCTGTCCCTCGGCAAAGATGGTGTCGAAAGCCAAGGAGGACTTGCCAGAGCCGGAGACGCCGGTGAACACCACCAGGCGATCGCGCGGGATCCGCAGCTCGACATTCTTGAGGTTGTGCTGCCGCGCCCCCACCACGTGAATTTCGTTTTGGCTGGACATCTCACCACCTTTTCGCGCAGCGTGTCACAGGTATCCCGTCGAGACCGGCGAGTAACAAAATCTTAACGATTCTTAGTTGACGATTCTAATGCTCTTCGCTTTGTCCAAAAGGGGATCCCAGGGAGGGCAAACCGGTAGCAAAAAAGACTTGGCTATGCTGGAAAGGATTGAATCCCAAGGGCCATGACCTGGACACTGCCATCCGTTCAAAAGGTGTTTGTTTACCTGTTGGTGGGGATCGCCTTCACGGCCCTTTGTCTGGGGGATCAGGCTCTGTCGCCACCGGTCATTGCCGTTTGCTTGGCCGCAGGGGCCTGCAGTTGGTTTTGGGAGCCGCCAAGGATTGCTTTTGCCCGCTATGCCCCCCTGTGGATGCCCCTGACGGTGGCGGTGTTGCTTAGCCTGCTGGCTTTGGTTATCTTTGGGATCCTTCCCTTTTCCGATGGGGCCATTGGCTTGGTGCTTTACCTAACGGGGGCCAAGCTGTTTCAGCGGGAACGGGCAGCCGATCACATCCAGTTGGCGGTGCTGTCTCTGCTGCTGATGGCCATTGCCACCCTGTTCAACGAAGACATCAGCTTTGGGCTGCTGTTTTTGCTGTACGTGGGGGTAGGGCTAATCAACCTCACCCTTTACCACCTGCGCCTGCAAGCAGAGCAGCACCCGCAGGCAGCCAGCCAAACCCGTGGCATCAACCTCAACTTTTTGGGCTTTCTCGGATCCCTGGCTTTGCTGGCGGTGATCCTGTCCGTGGCTTTGTTTTTCTTGTTCCCGCGGGTCAGTTTAGGAATTCTGGGTCGCCAGGCCCGCTCGCCGGTGATGACCACCGGCTTTGCCGAGGAAGTCAGCCTGGGAGCATTCGGCACCCTCAAAACCGATAACACCGTTGTCATGCGGGTGGAGTTCCCGGCAGGGGTGCCGCCCCAGGTGGAGTCTCTCTACTGGCGTGGCATGAGCTTTGATCGCTACGACGGGCGGGCTTGGTCGCGGACGCTAGACCGCTTCATCCCCATTTTCCCCAACGCAGCAGGGGTATTTGATCTCTCTGCCTCCAGCTTGATCCCCACTGCTCCCGACCTGCTGCTTCTCCCCTTGGAGCAGCTTATCTATCTGGAGCCGCTGGTCACCAACACCGTTTTTGGGGTGGCCCCGCTGGTGGAGATGGAATGGCTGGAGCGGGGCGGAGCAGCGACGGTGCAACAAGCTTGGCAACGGCAGAATCGCCGCCTCATCCTGAGCGAGACCGGAGATGTTGGCCATTCTCTGCCTCGGCAGGTGCCCCATCTTTACCGCGCCCGGAGCCGGATCTCAAGGGAGTTAAGCCCGCGCTTGCGCCGGCTAGGCCACGCGGAGCTGTTCAGTGCTCTCGACCCAGTCCAACAGGCAGCCTATCTGCAGTTGCCAGCAGACCTGGATCCGCGCATTCCCGCCTTGGCTGAAGACGTTACCGCTGGGATCCCCGATGTCTTTGGCAAGGTGACGGCTTTGCAGAACTACCTGCTGGAGAACTACGCCTATACCACCGATCTGCCGGATCCCGGCCCTGAACCGCCTTTGGAAGCCTTTCTGTTCACCCATCGGCGGGGCCACTGCGAATATTTCGCCACAGCCCTGACGATACTGGCCCGCAGCATTGGCATCCCGGCCCGGATGGTGAATGGCTTTTTGGGCGGGCGCTGGGTGGCGCAGGAAAATTATCTGGCAGTGCGCAATGCCGACGCCCATTCCTGGACGGAGATCCCCTTTGGCCCCTACGGCTGGGTCATCTTTGACGCTACGCCGGCAGAGGCTAATGTTAGTCAGCGGCAGAGCTGGTGGGATCCCCTTCAAGATTTCTACGACAGCTTGCGCTTCCGCTGGTTTAAGTACGTCATCCAGTACGACCTATCCACCCAGCAGCAGATCTGGCGGCAGATTCAGGAGATGGCCAGCGCTGTAGCCGCCTCTCCGGATCGAGAGGATGTCGGTGCTGGCTTCCGTCGCAGCCTGGTTGCCTTGGGGCAAACGTTGCAGCAGAATGGCCTGCCGGTGTTGGGGGTGGTTTTGATCACCGGATCCATGGCCTATTGGGGTCGCCGCCGCCGCTATCGGGCTTTGCGCTGGCAGGATGGGGGGTGGATTCTGTTGGCCACTGCCGGCAATGGGGTTTTGCTGGGATCCCTGTGGCAGCCTCCGCCCCCCTGGCCCACCTGGATGGTTGGCCTCTTGCTACCGAGTCTGGCCTTTGCTGGGATGCGCTGGATCCCGGCGGCTCTACCCAAGTCGCAGCAGCGCCGCCAGCTTATCTCAAGGCTTTATCTGCAACTGCGGGATCTGGCGACGGCGGTGGGGATCCCAGCCCACCTAGGCCCTGAGGCCTGCCTGGAACACTTGCGCCACTCCGATTTGCCACAAGCCCAGTTGGCCATCCAGTTCTTGGAGCGCTACATGGAGGTGCGCTTCGGTGGGATCCCGTTGGAGGTGGGGGAACTGCAGCGCTGGCAGCAGCAACTCAGACAGCTTAGGCAAGCATGGCAGCCACTGGCCAAAAACCCCGCCATCACCTCCAGAAGAGCCACTTGACGAGAGGGACGGCTGCGCCTTAGAACAGGTACCCCAAAAGCCCTGCGAGAAGCCTTGACAGTTATGAGACAGTTAAGAGATAGTTAACGTTAGTTATAGACCCCGTAAGCTGCACTGTCAGACGGGGAAATCGCTCAGTGGCGCACTCGCTTCAGGCACGTTTCGCGCGGCTGCGTTGCTATGCCCTTGCAAACTCATCTGAAGCTGTGTTACGTTTCTAACGTTCAGCTTCGAACGAGCAAGGGCGTGTTAGCTATGCGTAGCTATTCTTTGAGGGCGGCTTTGGCTGCAACTTTGTGTCTGCTGTCCTCGTCAGTTTTTTCCTCTAGTGTGGCTCAAGCGGCGCCTAAGCCAACCGGCAACGGTGCAATCTTCTTTCACCCAGATGGAACCTCAGCTTCCCACTGGGACATTACGCGCATTCTCCACTACGGCCCTGATGGCTTTCTGAACTGGGATCGTCTCCCCGTGATTGCCCCCTATCGCGGGCACCTTCTTGACCAGCTTGGAGGAACTTCCAACGCCGGAGCGGTGATCCATGCCACGGGAACCCGTGCCCACGCCAAGAGCTTTGGGTTGGATCCGGACGGCAAAGAGTACCCCTCTGCCAACGGCACCCTGAACACGATCATGGAAGATGCCGTGGCGGCAGGCTTGGGTACGGCTCTGGTGCAAACGGGATCCATCATTGAGCCGGGGACGGCTGCCTTCGTTGCCAAAGCTGCCAAGCGCAGCGACTATGAGGAGATTGCCCTGCAGGTGGTGGAGTCAGGGGTAGACATCATCCTCGGCGCTGGCGAGGAATGGCTGCTGCCGGAAGGTGTCCAGGGCCGCTTTGGCCAAGGGAAGCGCAAGGATGGCCGCAACCTGATTGAGGAGGCCAAGAAAAAGGGGTACGCCGTTGTCTACACCCGCGACGAGCTGCTCAAGCTGCCGGCTGATGTTTCCAAAGTTTTGGGGGTGTTCAACGTCGAGGACACCTTCTACGACAAGCCAGAGGAAGAGCTGCGCGCCCAAAACCTGCCCAACTACATTGCCAGCGCCCCCACCATTGCCGAGATGACCGAATTTGCCCTGGCGCGGATCTCCCGCAATCCCAAGGGCTTCTTCGCCGTCATCGAAGAAGAGGGCACCGACAACATGTGCAATAACCTCAATGCCTCTGGCTGCCTGGAGGCCATGAAGCGGGCCGACGATGCCATCGGGGTGATTCTCAACTTTATCGAGAAGAATCCCAAGACCTTCATGATCACCACCAGCGACAGCAATGCCGGTGGCATGCAGTTGGTGGATGTCGAGTCCGCCGAGGAGCCGCTGCCCCCTACTGACCCCGAAGGCAGTGGTGCCCCCATTGACGGGGTTGACGGCACCGGTAGCAAGCCGTTCATTTCCGCTCCCGACAAAAATGGCAAGCGCTTTCCCTTTGCCGTGGCTTGGGCTACCGGAGATGACGTCGGCAGTGGAGTCATCGCTCGCGCTGCGGGCTTGAACGCCCAAGAGTTGGTGCCGACCACCGGGATCCTGAACACGGACATTTATCGGATTCTCTACTTCGTGCTCTTCGGGGAGCGCATCCCCAGCGAGCTGAAGCCCTAGTGTCTGCTGTGGTCACCTGCCTTGGGCGGGTGTTTGCCCCACAAGCTCTGTCCGTCACGGGGGATCCATCCAGTGGATCCCCTTTTTTTATGAGAACCACATAACGGCGAAGGGGCTAGCTCAGCAAAGCAGATAGACGTAGTTCATTTTGCGTTAGAACTGTACTACAGTGGGCTATCATGGAGCCGAGACTGTCCTTTGGGTTTGAGTTTGTTCCACCAACGCGAACTGCGATCTTCAACCATGCCCACTCCCGCTGACTCCTCTCCATCCCCCCTTCTCCAAAGCGACGAGGTTCTCAAGCCTGAGGACTCTGTTCCGCTGAGGGGGACGGTATTGGCGGCCCGTGAGCCTTTTTTGGGGCTGTTGCGGGATCTGGCGCGGGCCTACCAAGCTTTTGAAAATTACGCCGGGGTTCACATTCGGCAAATGGGGCTGACGGCCCCCCAATTCGATGTGTTGGTTACCCTTGGCAATACCCCTGGGATGACCATGAATGTCTTGGCCCAAAAAACGCTGGTGACCAAAGGGACACTGACCGGCATTGTGGATCGCCTGGAACAAAAAGGGCTGGTGCGCCGGGAAGTGCCCCCGGAAAACCGACGCTGCTTTAAGGTCGTGCTGACAGAAGCGGGGGAAAAACTGTTTGAGGAAATTTTCCCGGCCCACGTCGCCTACTTGAAAGAGCGCTTCCAAAAGCTGGATCCCTCGGAAATGGCGCAGATCCAGGCTTGCCT
>NZ_JANSHQ010000270.1:0-3743 GCF_047461715.1 Synechococcus sp. R8-2
TCCCTTCGGGGAAGTGGAATTAGTGGAATTAATGGAAACAATACGAAACTTCTCAATCACCAATACCCCCATCATTCCCCACGCTAGGGGGTAGAACTTGGCACTGGCAAACCCTGCCTGCAGGGCCATTTGTCGTTGCTCTTCTCCAGAGGGAAAGCGATCTAGGCTGGGATCAATGTAGGCATATTCGGATCCCAGTCCCAAAGTTTTGGCCTGGGCAACCACCTGAGTGTTCAAGTACCAGCGCTGAAATTGTTCGCAAAGAGGGATCCCTGTGGGGCGGTGAAAATCCAAAATGGCGGCACGACGTCCTGGCTTCAGTACTCGCCTAATCTCTCGCAAGGCTTGGGGAATATCGGTTACATTGCGCAAGCCGTAGCCCATGGTAATGGCATCGAAGCTACTGTCGGGAAAAGGTAAGGCCAAGGCATCTCCCAAAACCCACTCCAGGGAGTAGCCAGGGAAGAGCCGGGAGCGACGCCGGGCAATCGCCAGCATGGCGGGAGAGAAATCTAGGCCCACCACATGTCCCCTTCGTCCTACTCGGCGGGCCAACTGCAGAGCCAGATCACCGGTTCCACAGCACAGATCCAGCACATATCCTCCTGAGCTGGCGCCCGACCAACGCACGGCCATACGCTTCCAAACCTGATGGAGGCCCAGGCTCAAGGTTTGGTTGAGGGAGTCATAGTGGGGAGCAATGCGGTCAAAAAGCGCTCGGATTTCCTCAGGCTGTTCAAAGGTTGGGCTAGGCACCTCTTCTCAACTCCACCTCATGTTCCCCGTACAAACTTTGTTGCTCCTGTTGCTCCGCAACGCTACATGACCGGATCTGTGGTCTGAAGCTAAAGGAAGAGGGGTGTTACGGCGGCACTGGGATCCCACTGGCTCCCACTCGGTGGCGGCGGCTGGGGTAATCAGCCAAACTCAGGGACAGGGATCGGGATCCGGCTAGGCTCGAGGCTGGGATGCGGATGGTTCCCTGGAAGACTTGGCTATTGGGGGGCAGCTCCCCCGGCAAACCCTGGGTGAGCGCGCTGATTGACCGTCCATTGTCGTCAGTAATGTTCAGGAAGCTATAGAGAAAGCGCACCGTCTCTGCCGAGTTGTTTTGCATAGCTACATTCAGAACCACTTGGCTTCCCTCGCGACGAACCGAGAGCACCTGCATAGAGACCTGTCCACCGGCGGCAATTGGTAGGGGGGGCGGAGGTGGTGTGGGCGCCGGCGGGGCAGGAACTCCGTCCTGCTGACGGGAACGAGAAGGTGGAGGAGATGGGGTGGCGGGGCGAGGAGTTGGCGACGGGGCCGCCGCCAATTCAGGAGACAATCTGGGGGTGGGTGTTGGAGTGGGAGTTGCAACCGGCGTGGGTGCTGGGGTAAAGAGGGGGGTGGGAGTTGGGGACGGACGAAGGCTGGCTTCGGCTGCTGCAATTACCTCAGCCTCGTTCAGCAAAGGCACAGTACGGGGATCCCGAACTTCGCGGGAAGGAGAAGCCTGACCGGAGCCGGTGACAGGAGAAGAAACCCCCGATAGAGCTCGCTGACCAAATAGGTAGCCCAGACAAGCACTCAACACCGTTGTGAAGAGAAATGCGCTCAGCCAGAACAGCACCCCCGAGAATGTGGAGGCGAACTCCTGAGACGGTTTGGCCGGTCTACGCAAAGGCTGTTAACTCCTGCTGCTAGTTCGCTTTCCTATGATACGAAAGTGACAGAGAAGCTAGGGGTTCTCGACCGGGGCAGAGTTTTTGCGTTGTTGCTCATGGGCCTGTAGCGGGGCGCTGTCTAAGTTGGGCAGCCGCTCCCCCAGCCACCAACCCGGATCTTCCCAGCTCAGGGATCCCAGCCATTTCCCGGCCCGATCTGCCAAGACCAAGCCCAACAAAACGGGAGCAGTGGTGATCCCCAGCGCTAGGCTGAGCCAGAGCGGTTGAGGAGATCGAAAAGAGGCCGAAGCAGCCTTTTGTTCAGGCGAAGATATCGGCTTGGGATCTGTCATGGTCGGGCTTTTGAGCCTGAAGTTCAAGTGCGCTGTTGTTAGGTTAATCTCAAACGTCAGTGGATTTCCAGCGTAATGTCGATTGTGCTGATCTGCGGCCCTGTGCGCTCTGGCAAAAGCCGGCTGGCAGAGGGTTTGGCTGCGGCTTCGGGCTTGCCGGTTATCTACCTGGCTACCGGGCCGAAACCCGATCCTGAGACTGACCCAGAATGGGCAGAGCGCGTTCAACAGCACCGGCAACGGCGGCCTTCCAGTTGGCAGACTTGGGAAACCGGGAGGGACTTGGGGGCAGAACTGCAAAAGTTGCCCCAGCCCTGTTGTGCGCTGGTGGATTCGCTGGGGGGATGGGTGGCGCAGGGCCTAGACTGTCCCTCTTCAGAATGGGATCCCTTGGTGCAATCCTTCTTGGCAACCTTGCAAAGCCATAGAGGGGAGATCCTCCTGGTGTCTGAAGAAGTGGGCTGGGGGGTGGTGCCCGCTTACCCACTGGGGCGGCGGTTTCGGGATCGGATGGGGGAACTGACCCAAAGGCTGGCTCCCCTGGCCGACCAAGTGTTTTTGGTAACGGCAGGTTTTGCCCTGGATCTCACCCGTCTAGGGATCCCAGTGGCGAGCAAGACAGAGCAGAGCTGAGATAAGCTGCATTTGCAAGCCAGATAGCTGTGTTGCCGTGCCGATTACCCTCTACCTTCCTGCCAAGGCCATTCAAACTCTGGATCTCACCCCCGGCCATGAGCTGGTGAAAACCTTGATGGCCGATCCCGTGCGTGCTGCCCAGCAGGTGCAATGCGCCATCGATTGGCCGCGCAGCCCTGAGGATCCACGGGAGCTGTCCGAGATCCCGGAGGTGCGCCTGTGGTTTATTCGTTGGGATACAGTCTACCCCTGGATGCCCTACTTTCTCAATTGGCGCCAAGGAGAACTCGCCCGTTACGCGGCTATGATGGTGCCCCACCAATTCAACCCTCGGGAGGGTATTGTTTACAACCCAGAAGCGTTGGAGATCTTTGTCTATCAGAAGATCTTTGTGTTGATGCGGTGGTTTAAGCAGCAGAACCTGGGATCCGTCTCCATGCTACGGGATATGGCTTTGGTGTTTGGCTTCGAGATCCAGCCGGAGTTTCTCGCCCTATGGGAGGCAGAGCTATGAAGGTGATGGTGGCCAACACCTGGCCGGGGATCCCAGGAGCTACGGCAGTGGCCGACGCTTGGCAGCAGGTGGTTCAACGCCCTTGGGGCCGGCTCAGAGTGGATCCCAACCCTTCGGAAGCTCAGCTAAAGGCCCTCTGGCAGCAAATCTCCGAGTGGGCAGGAGAAAAAGATCCCCTACTGGTTTTGCCGGGCAGCGTTGCCGATCCCCTGGGGCCAGGCCAAACTTGGGCCGATCTAGCCCATGCGTGGGGGTTGAGCTTGCTGCTGACGCTGCAGCGGGAGGCCGCTCTGAGCCAAGCTGCCGCTTTTGCCGCCCTGTTGCGCCAAGCCAAGGCCCGCGGTTTGGGGTGGGTGCTGATTGGATCCCTGACCGAAACTGGGGATCCCCAAGCCTTGGAAAAGCTGGATGCAACTTTGATCCCGCGCCTGGAAGCCCAAGTAGGAATGCCGGTGTTGGGGAGAATGGCTCTTGATGGGCAGATCCTTTGGGATCCAGATGCCCTGCTGCTCTGCAATGCTGCCCAACCAAGGAACTGAGCGCCACCCACTGATCCCTGCGGCTCGAACCGTTCCTGATACATTTACGCTG
>NZ_JANSHQ010000271.1:0-4087 GCF_047461715.1 Synechococcus sp. R8-2
TCCCAGCCGAACAGCATGATCCCCAGAAAGCTGGCCTCCAGCATAAAAGCCATCGTGCCTTCAAACCCCAGGATGGTGCCGAAAAAATCTCCCACTGCTTCGGAGAAGGGCGCCCAGTTCATGCCAAACTGAAAGGCCATTGGCAAGCCTGAGGCCACGCCAATACCGAAGTTCAACACATAGAGTTTTGACCAGAAACGGGCGTGACGGTAGTAATCTAGGTTGCGGGTTTTCAGCCAAAGTCCCTCAACAACAACGAGATAAATGGCCATCCCCGTTGTTAAAACCGGCCACAACATGTGAAAAATGGCCGTGAGGGCAAACTGTAGACGAGAAAGGGCAACGGTATCTAGAAACATGATTTGTACCAAGCTTAGATGAATTGGCCAATACAGCTTTTTCCGACAACATCCTCTGCAGTTGATGCAGCTACACCTCTTGCATGAAAAACATCTTGCTCCCTAGCAGACATTGGATGAGGCCGGGAAAGCTCTGCTTTTTGTTCCTTCTAACATCGAATCTTGGCTAAGACAATTGACAGGCCGTCCGACTCTAAAGGTTAATTTTAGGATTCTGGAAGTGTGAACTCTTTTTTGTAATTTAGACTACAAGACAAAGAGCGCACTGCGAACCTAGCGGCCAAAGCCTGGCAGGCCGCTAGTATAGGATTTTGGTTTTTTTCGTCTTTAAACAACAAAACTGTTGTCTTGTTGTATAGATCCAGGAGCGATTCCCAGCAAGGGAGGACTTCCGGTTTACAGAGCCGGCAGACGGCTGCTGATCGTCCCCGGAGCCTGCCAGAATTGGGATCCCTGCTTGTTGGGATCGCAGTTTGCAGTGTGGGGTGGAAGATGTCGTTTATCCCGCTGGTGCGCTTTCTGGCCCAATCTGGCTTGATGCAAGAGTTGGCCGCCCGGTTGAGATCACGGCGACAGGCAGATCTGCAGGGGGCAGGGCGGATTGCCAAGGGGTTGATCGCCTCGGCTTTGGCCCAGCAGGAGGGAAGATCCCTGCTGGTGATCACTGCCACGCTGGAAGAAGCAGGCCGCTGGACAGCGCAATTGGAGGGCATGGGCTGGGAGACGGTGCAGCTCTACCCCACCTCCGAGGCTTCCCCTTACGAACCTTTTGACCTGGAACCGGAGCTGGTGTGGGGCCAGTTTCAGGTGCTGGCCGATTGCCTCCAGGGGAAGAAGGGCATGGCCATTGTGGCGACAGAGCGGGCCCTCCAACCCCACCTCCCTCCCCCAGAGGTGTTGCGGGCCTTTTGTCTCCAGCTGGAACCCGGCTTGGAGATGTTTCCCCAGCAACTGGGGCAGCAGTTGACCCGTCTGGGCTACCAGCGGGTGAGTCTGGTGGAAAGCGAGGGGCAGTGGAGCCAAAGGGGCGACATTCTCGACGTTTTCCCAGTGGCCTGCGAGTGGCCGGTGCGCCTAGAGTGGTTTGGCAACGAGCTGGAGCGGCTGCGGGAGTTTGACCCAGTCAGCCAGCGCTCCCAAGATGGGATCCCCCACGTTTGGCTAACTCCCACCGGCTACGGGCCCATCCTCTGGCCGGCTCTGCAGGAAAAAGCCGATCAGCTTTCCCAGGGTCTGCGGCAGCAGTTGGAGCAGTCGCCGACTCCTCCGGAGGGCTTGCGCCGTTTTCTCGGCCTGCTCTACGATCCGCCAGCCAACCTGCTGAGCTATCTGGATCCCGAGGCTTTGATCCTGATCGACGAGCCGGAGCAGTGCCAAGCCCACAGCCGGCAGTGGCTAAGCCACGCCCAGGAGCAGTGGCAGCTGGCCCGGGCCAGCGAGCCAGCTCTGGTGCCTTTCCACCGCCCCTTTGATCTCAAGGCTCCCGACTGGGATCCCTTCCCCTGCCTGTTGGCCCGCACCTTTGCCCCTGCTGGCGAAGCCGAAGCTGCCCTTGACCTAAAAAGCCGGCCTGTGCCTACTGCTCCCCACCAGTTTGGATCCCTGGCCAAAACCCTGCGCGAGTACCGCAAGCAGCAGTTGCAGGTGTGGATCCTCTCTGCCCAGCCCTCCCGCACCGTAGCTCTGCTGCAGGAACACGACTGCCCCGCCCAGTACGTGCCCAATCCCAAAGACTTCCCGGCCATCGAGCGCCAGCTGCAGTCCTACACCCCAGTGGCCCTCAAGTATTCCGGCCTGGCCGAGCTGGAGGGGGTTCTCCTGCCCACCTTGGGGTGGGTGGTGCTCACCGACCGCGAGTTTTTCGGCCAGCACAGCCTGGCCACCCCTACTTATGTGCGCAAGCGCCGCCAGGCCAGCTCTCGCCAGGTGGATCCCAACCTGCTCAAGCCAGGGGATTTTGTCGTTCACAAGGCGCATGGCATTGGCCAGTTTCTGCGCTTAGAAAGCCTCACCATTGGGGGCGAAACCCGCGAGTACCTGGTTATTCAATACAGCGATGGCCTGTTGCGGGTGGCTGCCGACCAGGTCAACTCCCTTTCCCGCTACCGCGCCAGCGGGGATGGACCACCTGCCCTGCACAAGATGTCCGGCAGCACCTGGGAAAAGACCAAACAGAAGGTGAAAAAGAGCCTGCGAAAAGTGGCCTTTGACCTGCTGCAGCTCTATGCCAAACGCGCCGAACAGGAGGGCTATGCCTTCCCGCCCGATTCTCCTTGGCAACAGGAGCTGGAAGATTCTTTCCCCTATCCCCTGACGCCGGATCAACTCCGAGCTGTCCAGGAGATCAAGCGGGATATGGAATCTCCACGCCCTATGGATCGGCTGCTGTGTGGGGACGTGGGCTTTGGCAAAACAGAGGTGGCAATCCGTGCCATTTTCAAGGCCGTAACCGCCGGCAAGCAAGTGGCTCTTTTGGCGCCGACCACCATTCTCACCCAGCAGCACTACCACACCCTCAAAGAGCGCTTTGCTCCCTATCCTATTCAAGTGGGCTTGCTCAACCGCTTCCGCACCTCGGAGGAGAAAAAAGAAATCCTATCCCGTCTCAAGAGTGGCGAACTGGATGTTGTGGTGGGCACCCACCAGCTTTTGGGCAAGGATGTGCAATTTCGGGATTTAGGCCTTTTGGTGATTGACGAAGAGCAGCGCTTTGGCGTCAACCAAAAAGAGAAGATTAAGCTGCTGAAAACCCAGGTGGATGTGCTGACGCTCACCGCCACCCCCATCCCGCGCACCCTGTATATGGCCTTGTCGGGGCTGCGGGAAATGAGCCTGATCCAAACTCCCCCGCCTTCCCGTCGGCCCATTAAAACTCACCTTTCGCCCTACAACCCCGAAGTCATCCGTACGGCTATCCGCCAAGAGTTGGATCGCGGCGGTCAAGTCTTCTATGTCGTCAACCGCATTGAAGGCATCGAAGAAACCAGTGCCAAATTGCGGGAGTGGGTGCCCGGTGCTCGCATTGCCATTGCCCACGGGCAGATGCCGGAAGGGGAGCTAGAGGCAACGATGCTGGCTTTTAACAATGGGGAAATCGATATCCTGGTCTGCACGACGATTATCGAATCCGGTTTGGATATTCCCCGCGTCAACACCATTTTGATTGAAAATGCTCAGGAGTTTGGATTGGCTCAGCTATACCAGCTGCGGGGGCGGGTGGGCCGGGCTGGGATCCAAGCCCATGCTTGGCTGTTTTACCGAGAAGACGGGATCCTCACCGAGGAGGCCCGCAAACGCCTACAGGCCATTCAGGAATTTACCCAACTGGGATCCGGCTATCAGTTGGCAATGCGGGATATGGAAATTCGTGGCATTGGCAACCTGCTGGGAACGGAACAATCCGGGCAAGTCAATGCGGTGGGCTTCGATCTTTACCTGGAAATGCTGCAAGAAGCCATTCGAGAAATTCGCGGCCAGGAGATCCCACAGGTGGAGGACACACAAATTGACCTCAATGTAACCGCCATGATCCCGCAAAGCTATATTCCCGACGAAGATCAAAAGATGCAGGCTTATCGACACCTGGCCGCTGCCGGCTCTCGGGTCGAGCTGTTGCAAATTGCCCAAGAATGGCAAGACCGCTTTGGCCCCCTGCCCAAGCCCACTCAGGAGCTGCTGCGGGTAATGGAGCTGAAGGTGCTGGCCCGAGCCCTGGGCTTTTCCCGCAT
>NZ_JANSHQ010000272.1:0-6164 GCF_047461715.1 Synechococcus sp. R8-2
GTGCTGTGGGATCCCTCTTCTCGTTTGCGCCCCTAGTCTGCCGGCGCTCTCTCCCTCCTCTGTCTAGGCGCTTACTATGGTGATCGGTCAGCACATCGGCTATCCTCCTCGCTTACACCGTTGGGCGGGTACGGCTCCGACCCCTCATCCCCCTGCCCCGGCCAATCCAGAGGCCACCCTGGGCTTTTACGGCAGCACCCAATCCGGATCCCTGGAAACCCCGGCCAGCATGGTGTCCTTGCGGGGCGTGAGCAAAGTCTTTCCCAACGGCAACTTGATTTTTCAGGATGTGAACTTGGAGGTGCGCCGCGGCGAGTTTGTGTTCGTAACTGGGGTCTCCGGGGCGGGCAAGTCCACCCTGCTGCGGCTACTCTACGGGGCGGAACAGGCCACCGAGGGCACGGTCATCGTCGATCAAGTCTGTCTCTTTTCTTCTGAAGGGCGGCGGCGACCCTACCGCATCCCACCGCGTCCGCTGGCCATGTTGCGGCGGCGCTTGGGGGTGGTTTTCCAAGATTATCGCCTTCTGGCCAACCGCACCCTGGCAGAAAATGTGGCCTTCGTGCTGCGCGCCCAAGGGCTGTCCCCCGCAGAAATCCGCCGTCGCATCGGGCCGACCCTAAAGATGGTGGGGCTGACCGAAAAGCGAGATCACTTTCCCCATGAGCTTTCGGGGGGGGAACAGCAGCGCCTTAGCCTGGCCCGTGCCATTGTCAACATGCCGGTGCTGCTGCTGGCGGACGAGCCAACAGGAAACCTAGATCCGGAAAACTCCCTCTTGGTTCTCCAGATTTTGGAGCGGCTCAATTCCTTTGGGGTGACCGTCATCATGACCAGCCATGACCCCTATCTGGTGGAGCGGGCCGGCCACCGGGTGGTGCGCATGGAGGGAGGGCGCCTGTATGATCTGCGCTGAGGGCTACCGGGATCCCTATTTTGCTCTCCACAGGCTCTGTTGAGCTCCAGGGGGCAAGGGTCTGAGCCCATTGATTGTTGGATGGAGAACAGCATGCAATCTCTCTCCCGATTTCTCAATAAAATCCGCTATCTCCTACAGGAGACTTTTTTGGGGTTGCGGCGGGGGGGCTGGCTGAACTGGGCTGCGGTGAGCACCCTGCTGGTGTTGTTGTTCCTGGTGGGGATCGGCGTTGAGCTGTCCTGGGGCGTGGATGCCACGGTGCAGTCGCTGGGAGGACAACTGGAGATCTCCGTCTACCTGGAGCCGGAACGGCAGGGGGTGGAGCTGCAACCCCAGGTCGCCCAACTGCCTCATGTGGCCGAGGTGAAGGTCATCACCAAAGACCAGGCTTGGCGCAACCTTTTGCTGGAAATGGGGATCCAAGACGAGGCGGCCATGGAAACCCAGTTGGGGGAGAACCCCTTGGTGGATGCTCTGCGGGTTAAGGCGGATTCCACCGAAGCCTTGGGGGAAGTGGCGGAGCAGATTCGCCAACTGGAAGGGGTGGATGAGGTCTACTACGGCGACCGCATTGTGGAGCAACTGGCCCAGCTCCAGGACATGCTACGGCTGGGATCCCTGACCATTACCGGCGTGTTGGCCCTGACAGCGGTGGCGGTCATCACCACCACCATTCGCCTCATCGTCATGGCGCGGCGGCGGGAGATCGAGGTGATGCAATTGGTGGGGGCGACGGCAGCCTGGATTTACTTGCCCTTTATTTTGCAAGGGTGCCTGTTTGGGGTGATCAGCGCAGTGGGAGCTTGGGGATTGATCTTGGGATCCCAGCAGTTGCTGCAGGAGCTGCTGGAGCAGTTGATTGCCTTGCCCTTCCTCAAGGTGATGCAGGCAGATCGCAGCCAACTGGAGTTTTGGCTCTTGCCGTCGATGTTGTTGGGGATGGGGGTTTTTCTGGGCACCACCAGCAGCTTGATCGCGGTGCGCAAGTCGGCAGGGCGATGAGCTGGAGGCGATGCTGAGGAAAGCCCTGGATATTCCAATCTGAGGATCGCCATAGGATAAGATGATGGACTCTACTTCCCTGGCTTTCCAAGATCTGGCCGCCATGAACCCATTGCCTCCTCCCGCCCACCCCTACCAGTTCCGCGCTTTGGGCCTGATTAAGGGATCCCTGAAATCGATCCCCAAGACTTATGCGCAGGCAACCTTGGTTGCCTCTGACGGAGCAGAATATCCGGCTACCCCCGGACGCGCCGAGCTTCTCGGCCCCTTCGAGCACTGCATCAAGAGCGGCCATACCTACTGGTACTACGTGCAGCCGCAGCCGCGTTCAGGGGGGGCTTTGGGCTTGAGCATCATCCGCATCCTGGCCCTGCCGGAAGAGGAGCAAGACCCAGAGTGGGAAGAAGAACCGTTTTTGCCTGCCCCTGAGGACACAGAGGAAGGCTTTAACATCCGCGGCATTGTCGAGCCCCACGATGGCTTTGTTGAGGTGACCGTGCGGCGCAAGCCCCAGGGAACCAAGCAATTTGCTCCTCTGCAATTGCGCTTGGAAGGGTTCTTGCCCGGAGCTGTGGCGGGCGAGTTTTGGGATCTGTTGGCAGAGCGAGAGGGCAACAAACTGCTGTTGGTGGATGGTACCCGCCTGTTGACCGCAGTAGCCTAGCTATCTAGATTGGCCCTGCTTGAGAACCTTAAAATAAACCAAAGAGCTTCCCAACCGATGGTGTCTGCTGCCGGCTTGTCCCAACGGGTCGCCCATCTATCCCCTTCCCCCACGTTGTCCATTTCGGCTCTGGCTAAAGCCATGCAGGCAGAGGGGCTGGATGTGTGTAGCTTGAGCGCAGGCGAGCCGGATTTCGATACACCTGACCACATTCGGGCCGCGGCCATCCGTGCTCTGGAAGAGGGCAAAACCCGCTACGGCCCCACCGCTGGGATCCCCGCCCTTCGCCAAGCAGTGGCCGATAAGCTGCGGCAGGAAAACGGCCTGGAGTTCAGCCACGACCAAATCCTGATCAGCAACGGCGGCAAGCAAACCCTGTTTAACCTGGCCATGGTGCTGCTGGATCCCGGCGATGAAGTGATCCTGCCTGTTCCCTACTGGGTCAGCTACCCCGAAATTGCGGCTTTGGCAGGGGCAAAGGTTGTGCAGGTGCAGACGGAAGAGGCCCAGGGGTTCAAGCTCACCGCCGCCCAACTGCGCCAGGCCCTCACCCCCCGCAGCAAGCTGCTGATTCTCAACTCGCCGGCCAACCCCACCGGAGCCGTTTACCACCGGCACGAGCTGGCAGCTCTGGCAGAGGTGATCCTCTCCGCCCCCCATCTGTACGTGATCTGCGACGAGATCTACGAAAAGCTGGTTTATGGACAAGCCCGCCACATCAGCCTGGGATCCCTTTGCCCTGACTTGATGCCGCGCCTGATTCTCAGCAGTGGCTTTGCCAAAGCCTACGCCATGACCGGCTGGCGGGTGGGCTACTTGGCCGGGCCCAAGCCCATCATTGAGGCGGCCATCAACCTGCAAAGCCACAGCACCTCCAATGTCTGCACCTTCGCCCAGTACGGTGCTCTGGAAGCCCTGACCAGCCCCCTATCGGCAGCGGCTGTGGAAAAAATGCGCCAAGAATTCTGGCAGCGGCGAGATCTGATGCTGGACGGGATCCGCACCTTGCCGGGGGTGACTTGCCCGGAGCCGGAGGGCGCATTTTATGTGTTTGTCAACATCGGCCAAACCGGGTTAAGTTCGGTGGAGTTTTGCCGGCAGCTGCTCAAGGAACACCACGTGGCTGCTGTGCCGGGGGTAGCCTTTGGGGCAGATTCCTACATTCGCCTTTCCTATGCTGCCGATCGCACCACCCTCGAAAAAGGGCTGCAGCGGCTGCACCGGTTTGTGTCTTCCCTCTGAGGATTGAAAAGAGCGGATGGATCCCCGCAGGCCATCCCCAGTGGCGGAATCCCCATTAGAGGTGTGAACACCATTGCTTAACCCTAGCTATAGTGTTAGGGGATGGGCTACGAGGGGATAACTCATGTCTGGCAGAACGGCGCTTGTCATCACCGTTGCCTGTTTGAGTGGGGGATCCGGAAAGACCACAGCCGCCCTCAACTTGGCCATCATGCTGGCCGAGCATGGCAAGACGCTGGCTGTTGACTTTGACCCACAGGGCAACCTGAGCCAGTGGATGGGCTGGACGGATCTGTCGGAGTCGGCCACCATTGCCGAGACGATTTTGCCGGGGGCGGATCGGGTTCACATTCGGGAGATTATCCGTCCGCCGTTGAATGAGGATCGCCAGGAGCGGCTGTGGTTGGCCCCCAGCGATTACAGTCTCTCGCGGGCTATGGATGCGATCGTAATGGAGCCGGGGCGGGAGCTGTTTTTGAAGCGGGCTTTGCGACCGATTTTGCCGGAGTATGACTTTTTGGTCATCGACAGCCCCCCCTCGAAAGGGTTGCTCACCTACAACAGCATTCTCAGCGCCGATCTGCTGGTGGTGCCGACGGAATGTACCCAAAAGGGGGTGATGGGGGCCCTAAGTACCCTGGTGCTGTTGAAAGAATTGGAAGAGCTGGATTTTCATGTGCCCAAGTTTTTGGGGGTGCTCCCCACACGGGAACAGTGGGTGGGCAACAACCGCACCAAAATGTCGCGGGCCGCAGTGGAAGCCTTGGCGGAAATGATGCAAGGGATCCCCATTTTTACGCCGGTGCGGCAAAGTACGGTCGTTCAGCAAACCAACAGCATGGGCTGGTCGTTGGCGGAGGCGGGGGAAGATCTCCTGGCCCAACCTTATCGTGAGGTCCTCAAGGCTGTGTTGGAGGCCCGCTAACATGGCTACCGCCAAGAAGCCTCCCAAAAAAAAATTGCCCACCGGCCCCACCAAGGCAGATTTGCTCTCGCGCATGGGGGTGAATAAGCAGCCAGAGCCGATGGAACCTGCACCTACGGCTGCCGATGGCGTTGAGGCTCCGCACCGTCCAGAGGACAACAGGGGGACGGATTCCCTGGATCTGCCTCACCCTGCGGCATTAGATGTTGAGCCCGATCCATCTCTCGCGGCCTCGTCCCGTCTGTGCCCCACAACCCCGCCAGAGCTAGGGCCGATTCCTCTCCTGGCCGGTGTGCTCTCCCCACCTGAAGCTCCTTCTCGGGATGCGGATCCCTTGTCCAACTTGTCGCCCGCTCCGGTCGAGGTGGAAAGGGTTGTCTCCCCACCCCAGGTCAGTCTGGCCAAATGGGCCAATACTTCGCTGCCAACTGAAAAGCCAGCCGAGCTTTTGCCCCCTGCTACTGCTTGCACCGGCAATGGGGTTCGCCGCAATGGCACCCCCAATGGGCAGAGTGCCCAGTCGGATCCCCGCGAGGCTCTGGATGCACAACTGGGCCTGCAAAAGCTTACCCTCAAATGGTCTGCCGAGAGGGTAGAAAAGCTGGGATCCCTGGAAAGCGCCACCGGGCTACCGGGCGAGATTTTGCTGGAAGTCCTGCTGGATCATTGGGAACAATTGCCCAAGCCCTTGCAGCAAGATTGCCTCCTGCAAGCCCACCGCATTCGCGTCGAGCGGCTGGTGATCAGCCAAAACTTCACCATTGCCACGATTGAGCAACTGCTCTTCACGTCAGCGTTGCGCAACAACAACGAGCAGCATCTGCTTTGAGTTCTGGCCGGTTGGCCTGGGAAATTCCCCCTCAAGATCTCCGCCAGTATGCCAGACAACAGGGATCCCTGTTCCTGTGCTAGGGTCAAAATGGTTCTGTTGGCTTTTCGCGCTTTTCGGCCTGTGCTCTCTCCCCCTCGCTACCTGGCGGCAACCCAAGCCCATTATCATCAAGTGCATTATTCACCCTACTTCTCACTTTTGTTTTTCTATCTTCTCCCTATTTCTCCCATCGTTTAGGGGACAGCATTGCAACGTCATCTTCTTTAAAACGACCAGGTTGTAGTGGAGCGGCAACAGTTGATGAAAGATCTTGATTTGACCAAAGCTGTAGAGCAACGGCGTACCTTTGCCATCATTTCCCACCCCGATGCCGGGAAGACCACCCTCACCGAAAAGCTGCTGTTGTACGGGGGGGCTATTCAAGAAGCGGGAGCTGTGAAGGCCCGTCGGGCGCAAAAGCGGGCCACTTCCGACTGGATGGAACTGGAAAAGCAGCGGGGTATTTCCATCACCTCTACCGTCCTGCAATTTGATTACCGCAACATTCGTCTCAATCTGCTGGATACTCCCGGCCACCAGG
>NZ_JANSHQ010000273.1:0-3805 GCF_047461715.1 Synechococcus sp. R8-2
GGAAAGATCTCCAACTGGAATCCCTGCATATGCCAAAACCTTGTTGCCGACCTCTACCGGGTCAGCCAACCTATGCCAACACTTTAGCGGCAAAAGGGATTCTCCTTAAGTGCTCAAGCGGGGCAAATCCTCAGGAAGCCACTGCTAGCTCTTTGGCTTCTGCCCGAATTTGCTCGTAAAGGGCGCGCAGCTTCAGGCCCACGATGACCTGAATCAGACCAGAGCCATTGCGGGATCCCGGGTATTCCGGGTGCTTGCGCAACAGTTCCGTCAGCTCGCCATAGTAGCGGGTGGACAAGTTGCTCAGGTGGTTCTCGATGTAGATGACCTCTTCCAGCTTGTCGAAGGTGCCGTCGATCTCCAGAATCGAAACCGGGTGCTCGAAGTAGGTGGAAGGGCCATAGTGGAGGCGGATCCCCGGGTAGGAACAGGTCAGCTTTTTGCCGCAGGGGATCCAATCAATGGTGGAGCCTTCGTCAAAGAGATAAACATGGTCGAAGTACTTCACCCCTTCCCGCTGGATCAGCCGCACCCGCAGTACTTTGTGCTCTGGATCCAGCTCCGGCAACAACTGGGTAGGCAAAACCTCAATGACGGCATCGGCGTACTGCTTCTGCACATCGACATAGGCTTCAAAGTCCGGGCGGCGAGCCTCGATTGAGCGCAACACATCTTCGTAGGTGTGGCCCCGCTCCGCCATGTCCCGCTTCACTTTCCAAGCAATCTTGATCTCTGGGGCCAGATCCAAGTACACCTTGAAGTCCAGCAGCTGGCGCACCCGCTCGTCATACATGGGATGCAGCCCCTCCAGGACGATGATGCGGTTGGGCTCCACCAGCTCCGGTGGGTCAATCAGCCCCGTCTCGTGGTTGTAGATGGGCTTCATCACACTTTGGCCGTTCTTAAGCGCCTTGGCCTGCTCGTACATTAGGTCGAAGTTGTTGGCGCGGGGATCCAGCGCCGTGATGCCCTTCTCTTTGCGCTGGTAGCGATCCAAGGAGTGATAGTCATCCAGACAGATGGTGGTAATCAGATCCCGGCCAAATAGATCCCCCAGCCGGCGTAAAAAGGTGGACTTGCCACAGCCAGAATCTCCGGCGACACCAATCATCACAACACGATCAGGACTGCTTGCCATGGGAACTCCTTGGGGACGGGCAGGGCAAAACTGAGAAAAAGGCTCTAGAAAGTTACCAACTGTTACGGTCTTGCATGATACCAAATAAAGCCGTTACATCACAAGCCGCTGGCAGGCCAGAGAGGTGGGCACCCTAAGCAACAATTTAACAAAAAATCCATATTTTTGGCCGATGAGCTTGGCCGGGATTATTTTTCCGGGGTTGCCGCTCTCAGGACGGCCTGGGGGGCTGGCGAAGGTCGTCTGCTTCTCCTCTGACAAGTTCCATTTGAGCAGCCGGGCTGCTGTGGTGTTTGCTATTTTGCTATATGTAAACTCATTTCCTCCCAGTGCCAGGAGCAGATCGCAGGTATGGTTGCCAGCGCAGAAAAGCGAGAGGTTGTCGTCAATCTGTATCGTCCCAACGCACCGTTGATCGGCCACTGCGTGGAGACCTACTCCATTGTCGGTGAAGGAGCACCCGGACTGACTAAGCACATTGTGCTCAGCTTGCCGGATCCCAACTACCGCTACCTAGAAGGGCAAAGCGTTGGCATTATCCCTCCTGGCGAAGATGCCAAGGGCAAGCCCCACAAGCCCCGCCTCTACTCGATCGCTTCCACCCGCTTTGGCGATGATGGCGAGGGACGCACCGTCTCTTTGAGCGTGAAGCGGGCCGAATATGTCGATAAAGAGACGGGCCAACCGGGGGTGGGGGTCTGCTCCGGCTTCCTCACCGATTTGAAGGCAGGCGACGAGGTGATGATCACGGGGCCATCGGGGAAAACCTTCCTGTTGCCTGAAGATGAGAATGCCAACCTGATCTTGATCGCCACCGGCACCGGCATTGCCCCTTTTCGCGCTTTCATCAAGCACCTGTTTGAGGAGGATCCCAACTATCAGGGCAAGATCTGGCTGTTCTTTGGGGTGCCCACCACCTCCACCTTGCTCTACCACGGGGATCTGGAGGCCTGGAAAGCCCAGTACGGGGATCGCTTCCGCGTCGATTACGCCATCAGCCGCGAGCAACAAACCCCCGATGGCAAGAAAATGTACGTGCAAAACCGCATGGCCGAGTACGGCGCCGAGCTGTGGGAGATGCTGCAACAGCCCAACACCTACACCTACATCTGCGGCCTCAAGGGGATGGAGGACGGGATCAACAACGTCATGGGGCCTTTGGCCGAACAAGCCGGTCAGGATTGGAGCAAGTTCCAGAAGGAACTGAAGAAAGCAGACAGGTGGCACGAAGAAACCTACTGATCCCTGCTTGTCGGGTTTTCAGAGCCAAAGGGATCCCGCTCCTCTGCAAGGTGCCGGATGAGGCTATCCGTACCGTGTGGTCGATGGGCAATAGTTTGTGGCACAGGCTGGGCAGCTAGGGGACAAGAATGTGGTGCAGGAGCTTCTTTCCCGAAGTGCTTCGTGAAACTCGTGACCAGAGCCTTGCCCGAGAGCTGTGCTCCGCCGGCGCGATTGGCGTGGGGAGTATGTCAAAATGCTTCTATCTCCCAGCGTATGCGCTTTTTTCCCAGGAGCATCGAACCGTGGACGCGCGCTACAATCCCCAGGCCATTGAGAGCAAGTGGCAGGCCCACTGGCGTGAAATCGGGCTGGATCGCACCCCAGAGCTGAAGGACGGGAGCCGCAAATTTTATGCCCTGTCTATGTTCCCCTATCCCAGCGGCAACCTGCACATGGGGCATGTGCGCAATTACACCATCACCGATGTGATTGCCCGCCACAAACGAATGCAGGGATACGCGGTGTTGCACCCGATGGGCTGGGATGCCTTTGGCCTGCCGGCGGAGAATGCCGCCATCGACCGGGGGATCCCACCGGCCAAGTGGACCTACCAAAACATTGCCCAGATGCGGGATCAGTTGCAGCGGTTGGGCCTGTCCTACGACTGGGAGCGGGAGATCACCACCTGCGCCCCCGACTACTACAAGTGGACGCAGTGGATCTTCCTGCAATTTTTGCAGGCGGGCTTGGCCTACCAGAAAGAGGCGGCGGTGAACTGGGATCCGGTGGATCAGACGGTGTTGGCCAACGAGCAGGTGGATGCGGAGGGGCGTTCCTGGAGATCCGGCGCCCTGGTGGAAAAGCGCATGCTCAAGCAGTGGTTTTTCAAAATCACCGCCTATGCCGACCAACTGCTGGCGGATCTGGAAAAGCTCTCCGGCTGGCCGGAGCGGGTGCGCACCATGCAGGAGAACTGGATCGGCCAATCGGTGGGGGCTAAGGTGATTTTCAAAACCGAGGCAGGGGACGAGCTGGCAGTATTCACCACCCGGCCTGATACCCTCTGGGGGGCCACCTTCATGGTGATGTCGCCGGAGCACCCCTTGGTGGACAAGCTCACCACTGCCGAGCAACTGCAGGCCGTCAGAGCCTATCAAGCCCAGGCCGCTGCCCGCAGCGAGATCGAGCGCAGCGCTGAAGACCGGGAAAAGACAGGGGTTTGGACGGGATCCTACGCCATCAACCCCGTTAACCAAGAGCGGATCCCCATCTGGATTGCCGACTATGTGTTGATGGGCTACGGGACGGGGGCCATCATGGCCGTGCCCGCCCACGACCAGCGGGATTTCGAGTTTGCCCGCAAGTTCGGCCTGCCCATCAAGCGGGTGGTGCAGCCGCCGGAGGGTTCTCCGGCCTCAGCGGATCGCGCCAGCGGGACGGAGT
>NZ_JANSHQ010000274.1:0-1965 GCF_047461715.1 Synechococcus sp. R8-2
GTCCCGCTTACGCGATCGGCAAAACCGCTCGGCAATCGCGATCGATGGCCAGGCCAACGGCTGCACCAAACTCCAGCAGCTCGACAATATGAGCTTTCTCCAGCAACAGCCCATGGGATCCCATTCCCTTAACCAGCCAAACCTGACCGCTGCGTACCTGCTCCAGAAGGGTAGAGGGATCCCGAAGCCTAGCCCAGAGTGGCGGTTCAACCTGCTTTCCAGGGCACGTCTGACCCGTACAGCCCAGTGAGTCAGAGCCGTTGATGGGTGTGGGGGTGCTGTTTGATGTTGTCGGCATCCTTCACCTCCACAACCGCGTTGAGGATCCGTCGGGGCTCAACGCTGTGATTGAGCTTAAACACCCCCCGCTCTGGAGTGCAGGTTTGGTGCAGGGGGATATGGCGAAACTGGGGCTTGCTGCGATAGGTGCGGGCCGCTGCCTGCACCCGTTCCACGAAGTCTTCTCCCAACAACACCCCTGGCGGGAAAACCTCGGCAGGCAAAGTTGGGATCCCGTTGTTCACGATCTCGGCGTAGGTTGTGGCGTAGAGGAGAACATAGGAAGTGCTGCGGCGTTCTTGGGCTAGGCAGTCCAAATCGGCAGCAGGCACCGGCTCGGCCACCAAAACCTCTACCAGGCGACCTTCCTGATCCTGCTGGAAGCAAGTGGCCACTCCCAGCACCACGTACTCCAGTCCTTGCACTGGGCTGGAGCCAAGGTGAGTTTGAGCAGTATCCGACATCGATGCCGATCTCCAAGCGGGGGAGCGAACTTTCACGGCTCCGGCAGGCGCCAAGATCCCTCAAGCCGGGCGCAGTTCTCACCATAGCAACAATTTTTGCGTCGGGCAGCGGGAGCTGTTGCAAGATAGAAGGCAGATCCCAGCCTAGCTCTCTGTAAAGGATGGCAAGGGCGGCACTTGGCTGCAGGGATCCAAACTTTGCTTTACCCAAAAACTGGGCCCTCAAGGCTCACGGCTCGCTGACGCAGTCGCGACAGCTTGCGGAGCAGTAGGGAGCGGCTTTGTGCTATGCTGCCGGCAGCGGCAGGGTAGTCAACCGCTGCAGAAGCCCAACGGTTTAACGACTGGGTCAAACCCAAACAAATAATAATAAAAATAGTTTTGTAATAGTTTTTTGTTGTCTGCAACAACACCCTAGGGCAGGGGGAAGCCGCCTTGAAAAAGAAAACCACTGGGGAGACAAGCGCCGCTGTCGTAGAGGGGAAACCTTCTTGCAAAAGCGAGACGGAGTCCTTTACGGTAAGTGCTGTCACGGAACCAGTAACTGGAATCCTCGCCCTCTAGAGCAGGGAGCATGTCAATGGGGCAAAGCGGGGTCAGTACTGCCCGAGGGGAGCAAGGGGTTGGGTTCCAGGCACCTTTGGCAACCCTTGATTCATCATTATCTAGGAAATACTTGCTCTAAGGATCCGACCATGGCGGATGGCGAATACAGACCAGGCTTGGAAGGCGTTCCGGCCACACGCTCCAACATTAGTTTTGTGGATGGCCAGGCGGGGATCCTGGAATATCGGGGCATCCCCATCGAGGAATTGACCGCCCACAGTACCTTTCTGGAGACAGCCTACCTGCTGATCTTTGGCAAGCTGCCGACCCAATCGGAGCTGGACAACTTTGATCAGGCAATCCGCAGTCATCGACGGGTGAAATACCGCATCCGCGACATGATCAAGTCGTTTCCAGAGTCGGGCAACCCGATGGATGCTCTGCAAACCTGTGTGGCGGGCTTGGGGCTGTTTTACCCGCTGCGGGAGATGGATCCCGACTATGTATTCGGCACCGTCACCCGCTTGCTCTCCAAGCTGCCGACCATGGTGGCCATGTTCCACCAGATGCGACAGGGCAATGATCCCATTCCCCCGGACGACAACCTGGATCATGCTGCCAATTTCCTATACATGCTCTCGGGCAAGAAGCCGGATCCCTGGTTGGCCCGCATTTT
>NZ_JANSHQ010000275.1:0-1303 GCF_047461715.1 Synechococcus sp. R8-2
GCGTCAGCGGTGCGGAGCACTCCGCAGGGGGAAGCCCACGACCAAGATCAAGGTAACCAGAATGATCAAGGTGGAGAGGGCATTGATTTCCGGGGTAACTCCTCGTCGCGCCGTGCTGTAGATCAAAATTGGCAAGGTCAGGCTCTCCGGCCCACTGGTAAAAAAGGAGATGACAAAATCATCTATCGAAAGGGTAAAAGCCAGCAAAGCGGCAGCTTGGATCCCTGGCATGGCCAAGGGCAAGGTGACATAGCGTAGCTTTTGCCAGGTGTTGGCATAGAGGTCATAGGCTGCTTCTTCCAGGGCGGGATCCAAAAGTTGGAGACGGCTGCGCACCACAATAGCCACAAAAGCAATCTGAAACGTAATGTGGGCCAAGATCATCGTCCCCAAGCCCAGCTCAAAGAGGCCCGTGTAAAAGCGCACAAACTGGTAGAACAGCAGCAGCGCGATGGCCATCACAATATCGGGGACGATCACCGGCAACAGCATCAGCCCCTGCAGGATCTTTTTACCGGGGAAGCGATAGCGATACAGCCCATAGCCCAGCAGGGATCCCAGCAGCGTGCTGACCAGCGTGCTGACCAACGCCAGGACGAGGGTATTTTGCGTGGCCTGCCAGACCAGGGCATTCTGAAACAGGGAAAGGTACCAATCGAAGGTAAAGCCCGTCCATACCAGACCAAAGCGGGCGCGGTTAAAGGAATAGACCGCAATAAGCAGAATTGGCAGGTAGAGAAAACCATAGATGGCATAGCTGACTCCCCGCAGCCAGGTGGGTATCCTTGCCAACATTCGGCCAACATTCGCGTGTGGTATCTCAGTTGTCTCTATCCCACTGTAGAGCAGACCGCCAAAATTGCAGCAACTCCCTAGGCTTTATACACCCGCCTACAACCCTGTCTATCACGCCAAAGTCCGTTATCAATGGGATATCAATGTGAGGTTATCTGTGGCTGGATTTGTTGAATTGATGATGGGATCCCTGAAGCTGTAAAGACGGCAATCAAAGAACGTGAGCCAAACGAAATGTTTTGCTGTTCGCGTTAGGGGGACGGAGTCCTTGCCTTATTCGGGCAACCCGATACCTGTGACTGGGAAATTGGCAGCACAGGCATTCCCCAACGCCGGCAGTGGGCACTTCCGCGAGGATTGCTAAACTTAGGCTCGGAGTGGTGTGAAAAAGCTGCAACCCATGCCCAAAAGCAGTTCCGGTCGTCTTCGAGAAAAACAAAATCCAGAGGAACCGCACGCGAAAACCAAGGGTATGTCTCGGCCTGTCGGTCGCGTCAGCGGGACGGAG
>NZ_JANSHQ010000276.1:0-10481 GCF_047461715.1 Synechococcus sp. R8-2
TTAGCGGGACGGAGTCCTTTGGGATTGCTGCTGGCCGTCTTTGTGGGAACTCTCTTGTTCTGGCCTCAACAGCTCATTCTGCGCTACCGCAAACCCTGGCAGGGCCCCCTTGCCTGGATCTGGAAATGGCACGGGTGGGGGGGGTGGACTGTGCGGGGCAGCCGCCGTGGTTGGGAATGGCGTTGGGGATCCCTGCGCCTTCGCGGGCGTTGGCCGGTACAGCGGGGAGAACCTCGCTCCCTCGGAGATTGGCCGCGTTATTGGCCCTACCTGTGGAAGCTGGGCAAGCAACTTCGCATTCAATCCCGGCAAGGCGGCGTAGAAATTGGCTTTGCCGATCCGGCTTTGACGGGGCAATGCTTGGGACTAATCGCCGCTCTACCCCCTCAGTTGGCCCAACACCTGCGCTTGACCTTCGCTCGCATCGGTTGGCACGGATGGGGATCCCTGGTGGTTCGGTTTCGCGGCTGGCAGGTGCTGGGGCTGGCCTTGAAACTGGGGTGGCTCGCCCTATCGCGCCATCGGAAGGGATCCCCAGCAAAAATAGCCCATGGGACAGCTGGCGTCAGGAGCAAAGCGCTGGGGGGGGAACTGCAGCGCTGACGCGGTCAGGCCGGCTGCAGCGCCGGGCAGCAATTCAACAGAGGCATGACCTACCCGCCTCCCCCTTCGCCCTGGCCGTTGGTAGGGGTGGGGGCAGGTGCTGCAGGGATAATCGGCGGCACAATGTACTGGCGCAGGCAGCGTCGCTGCAGACAACTGCAAAACCAGATCCAAGCTTTGCAAGCTCCTGTTGTGGCGGCTCCTCGCGCTCTTCTGGCTCTTTCGGCTCCTCCTCCCGCCCTTCATCGGGGGGCAGCTCTTCTCGCCACTCTTCGGGCGGCTCCTCCCGTCGTTGCTAGACGAACTCAGAGGACAATCCCTTTCACGACAACAGAAGAGATCCCGGAGCTGTTCTGCTTAAGACCTAGGGAGTCGGCGTGGCAGGGGGAATGCGCAGCTCCACAGCCGTGTCCAGGCGGGAGCGTGGGGGTGGGGCTTCTCCCTGAGCCAGTTCTAGGTATTGGGCCAGCGGGTGATTTTCCTTCCAGCGGGATCCCACCTCAGCAGCCATCTGGGTGACTTGGATTTGATAAAGCTGGGCCAGCTCGGCAGCATTGAGGTTGCTCCGCTCCACCTGATCGCGACTGGCCTCGGCCAGGATATCTACCACAAGGTTGCCTTGCTCATCAAACCGCCACAGTTCCAGGCGGCTGCGGGAACGCAGGCTCAGCTCCGTTGGCGAAGCCGGTCGGGTGAGGACATCGACGCGGGCGATGACGATGGCTTCCAGGCCCAGGTAATCGAAAAATTGGCCCACCGCCTCCGGCTTGCGGCGATCCCACTCAAACAGCTCGTAGATGGGCCAGCCCACCTTCTGCAAAATGGGCTGAATGCGACGGTTGTCCAAAGGCACCACCTTCTCGCCGTTGGGGATCAAGCCCAGACGCACCGCCTCTATGGCCAGGCGCTGGCCCAACAGTTGGGTATGCTCCAACCCTCCCACCCCCAAAATGCCAAGGCGACGGCGGGGTTGAGGCCGAATCGGCACCTGCAAAACCACATCCACAGGGGTGGTCAGGCCCGCTTGCAGGAGGATCTCCTGCTCTGCCTTTTCATAGTCGGGGTGCCACACCGTCAACAGCCAACGCCCGGCTGGGGCTTGGTCTAGCTCAAAAGCGCCCCGCTCATCGGTTTGAATCGGCTGATTGGGGTTCTCCATGCCCTCCAACTGCACCTGTGCCCCCGCCACAGGTTGCCCCACGCTGTTGCTCACCTGCCCCACCAGCCGCGCCGTTCCCTGGGGCTGCCCTTTGTCTTGAAAGGGAAACAACGGCGTCAACCGCGGAATGGGGGTGGCCGGAGCCTGAGCCAGCGCTCCTGAAGCCAGTGCCAGCCAGCCGCAGAGGGCCAGACTGCCTGTTCGCGAGAGCGTTGCGTAGCGATAGCTAATCCTGTGCCGGAGAGGATGAAAGAAGAAAAAAGGCATGGCGAAGGTTGCACCCGGTAGTAGCAGTCGGTTCTATTCTGCTCCGCCCCCCTGACGCGAACAGGGCAAGATCCTGCTGCAGGGATCCTCACCCAGAAAAGGGGTTGTTGGTTTGCCATTGTTGGACAAACACCGGCACCATGTTGCGCACCTGCAGCCGAAACAGGCCCGCTGCCGCATCTTCAAACATCGGATCCCCGCCCACATCATCCCGCCCATAGGCTTCGTAGTAGCGAGCCCGATCCCCAGGCCGATCCCTCTGCAAGTCCACCACCACCACCACCCCGCGGCTGCGCAACTGGTTGGGGGTGAAGTTGGGAATTTCCACCGGCACCGTCGGGGCCACAAAGCGTAAGGCCGTATTCAGCAGAGAGTTGCCCTGGCGGTTGTAGTCCCGCGAGATCTGCATCTGGGTCAAGAGGATATAGCGCAATCCCAGGGCATCCCCGATCACCTTCAGCTTGGCCAAATCGGAGGTGTAGCGCTCATCCCGATCCAACAAAGTCAGGCCCTGGGTGAGGGGCAGAAGCGGCTCAAACCGAGGATCCGGCCCCAAAGGCCCCTTCAAGAGGATCACCGGTCGCTGGGGCTGCAACTCCTTCAGGGCCATGCTGAGGTGGCGGGCCAGCTCATCCGAGTAAACGGGTTCATCCGGCAAAAGGCCAATGCCCTCCGGCTGGCGGGTCGGTTCCCCGGGCGGCAGGCGAATATCCTGAGTGGAGACAAAGCCGGCCCGGACTTCCACCTGGGTGCTGGTCAGCGGAAAACCCGGCACCTCCACATCCACCAAATACAGGCCGGCCGGCAGTTCCGGCAGCACATAAGTGCCGTCGGCAGCAATGCGGACGGTTTGCCTGGGTTGGGTTGGCGTGGCGGCCAGGTGCAAAACCCCGGTCTGAACGGGTTGGCCGGCAATATCCAGCACCCGCCCGGTCACCACACCCGCTCCTTCCGGGGAGAGGGCTCCTTCCTGCTGGCTGGCTTCCCCATTTGAGGGCTCCGTCCCACCATTGCGGACGGCAAGGGCCGCCTGTTCGCGAGAGCGTCGCGCGGCGATAGCTTGGGCTTCCACATTCTGCAAACGGCGCAAGGCCGGGATCCCTGCTGCCACCACCCACAGATCCCGACCGTCTAACATCACCAGACCCGTCGGTTGTCCCTGCAGCCGCAGTGAGGCTGCCAATCGCCCCGTCTGCAAATCCACCAGTTGCAGGCGGTCGCTATCGCGGGAGGTCACGTAAGCCCAACGTCCATCCGGGGAAAGGGCCAGCCGCGTCGGTCGCCAATCCAGGCCAACCCGCTGCAGGGCCTCGCCGCTGCGGCTCAGATCCAGCACTGTTAGATCTTGGCTGCCGGAGTTGAGCACCACCAAGCGTTGCCGTTCCGCATCCAGGGCCATGGCTTCCGGAGTATGACCGCCCCGCCAACGGGCCAACAGCTCCCCATTGTCCGGGTTGACCACCAGCAAGCTGAGGGGATCCTCCCCGGCTAGGCCCACAAACAGGGATCCTCGCTGCGCATCGTAGGCCAGCGCCAAGGGGGGGCCGGGCATCGGCAAATTGCGGGCTTGCGGCTGCTCTGAGGGGTCGCTTTGGCGTTTGTGCTCCGCACCGCTGCTGCGAAGGGGAGCAGCCATCACCGCCAAACTCTGGGCAGAGGGCAGGGAGGCAAAAACCCGCCCTGTGGCCCCATCCACGGCAATATCCAAAACCCCTGCCGGCAACCCATAAGCCTGAATCAGCTCCCCCGTCAGCAGATCGAGGGCCACCAGCCCAGGGGCATTGGGGCCAGAGGCGTAGACCACCTGCCGTGCCTCATCCACCCGCACCACACTGGGAGCAAACCCCACCGCCACCTGCCACAGGGGATCCCCGCTGGCCCCATCCAGCAGGGTCACGGCCTGCTCCTCCAACAGCCCAACCGCAACCCAGCCCCGATCCGGTACCCCATCGATGCGATCGGCAGAGCTGCGCAACGGCAAAAGCCAATCCCCCTCTGTCCTCAGGCCGTTCCCATCCGCAGAAAAGTTCCTCCCAGCAGAGGAAGAGCCTGCCTCCGGCGAAGGGATCCCTTGCCCCAACACAGGGGATCCCAGCCCCAGCACACCACTCAGCACAACCAGCCATTGCCACCGCATGGCCTTCTCCACCCCACAGTCGCGCCTACTTTGACTCAGGAGATCCTCGCCCAACCAGCATAGCCAACCCGACTGTCCGCTCGCTGTCAGCAAACCCAAACACATTTTGACAGGTTGCCCAGACGAACATAGAATGGATATTCGCTGGTTTTGTCAGGATCAACCATGAAGGTGCGGCCTTCCGTCCGTCGGATCTGTGAGAAATGCCGAGTCATCCGCCGCCATGGTCGGGTGATGGTGATCTGTTCTTCCAACCCCAAGCACAAGCAGCGGCAGGGCTAGAGGTTCGATGCAGGATGTGTCCAGCCTGCAATGGGAGACAGAGGCAAAGGCTTCCGACACAACCGAGCAAAACGTTGGCTAGACCTCTCGGTGAGCATGGATCCCAAGACCGGCATCTCTACAGCAACATTGAATGAGGATCCCATCTCAGGCAGGCAACTCAATCCTTACTGGGCAAGTGTGTTCGAGTTGGTTTGATTTGAAAGGTACCCCTGACTATGGCACGGATTGCGGGAGTTGACATCCCCCGAGAAAAGCGAGTGGAGATTGCCCTGACCTATATTTACGGCATTGGGCTGACCCGCTCCCGCCAAATTTTGGCGAAGACCGGCATCAATCCGGATACTCGTACCCGCGACCTCACCGACGCTGAGGTGGCCGCCCTGCGAACGGTGGTGGAGGGCGAATACCAGGTGGAAGGGGATCTGCGCCGCCAGGAGGCGATGAACATCAAGCGGCTGATCGACATTGGCACCTATCGAGGTCGTCGCCATCGCCTGGGTCTGCCCGTGCGTGGTCAGCGCACCCGCACCAACGCCCGCACCCGCAAGGGGGTCAGGAAGACGGTGGCCGGCAAGAAGAAAGCTCCTGCCAAGAAGTAGTCGCTCGGCTTTGCGCGGAAGGCAAAACTCTTCCACCATCCCGAATCCCAACCCCAAACAGTCGATTGCAAGGACACCTGGATCATGGCTCGGCAGCAACGGCGCGGACGTAAAGTCAAAAAGAACATCCCCAATGGGGTGGCCTACATTCAGTCCACCTTCAACAACACCATCGTCACCATCACGGATCCCAACGGCGATGTGGTGTCTTGGGCCTCGGCAGGTTCTACGGGCTTCAAAGGGGCCAAAAAGGGCACTCCCTTCGCCGCCCAAATGGCAGCAGAAAGTGCGGCGCGTCAAGCCATGGAGAACGGCATGCGCCAGATCGAAGTGATGGTGAGCGGGCCGGGAGCCGGTCGAGAAACCGCCATTCGCGCTCTACAGGCAACGGGCTTGGAAATTACCCTGATTCGAGATATCACCCCCATTCCCCACAACGGTTGCCGTCCCCCCAAGCGGCGGCGTGTCTAAAGGATCCCGCGTTGAGGGCCGGTCGAGCGTCTGTAGGAGTTTGCTCCAGAGCTACAGGTCTGCCCAAGCGTGAGATGACCTCGAAGTTTCATCAGTTCTCCAAACGGATGTCGAGCCAGACGGACGGGGCCACCATGACGATTCAAACCAGCCGAACCCTCTCCCACTCTCTGGGCAGCAGAGCGAGCGCAAGTGCTGTTGCCTACCAGACCGAGTGTGTTGAATCTCATCGGGATGATAACGGCGTTCACTACGGCAAATTTGCTCTGGGGCCACTGGAGCGCGGCCAAGGGATCACGGTGGGCAACGCTTTGCGGCGGGTGTTGCTCTCCAATCTGGAGGGGACGGCGGTGACTGCTGTACGCATTGCCGGGGTGACCCACGAGTTTTCCACGGTGCCGGGGGTGCGGGAAGACGTGATGGAGATCCTTCTAAACATGAAGGAGCTGGTGCTGCGCTCCAGTTCCCCCGAGACTCAGGTGGGCCGCTTGGTGGCTCAGGGGCCAGGGGAAGTTACT
Organism: Synechococcus sp. R8-2; assembly: GCF_047461715.1. Lineage (NCBI taxonomy): Bacteria > Bacillati > Cyanobacteriota > Cyanophyceae > Synechococcales > Synechococcaceae > Synechococcus > Synechococcus sp. R8-2. The sequence continues at coordinate 6,040 of NZ_JANSHQ010000276.1, forward strand.
GCTGAGAAGCTGCAATTGCCCAGCGATGTGGAGGTGATCAACCCCCGTCACCACATTGCCACCCTGGCGGAAGGGGCGATTTTGGAAATGGAGTTCATGATTGGCCGGGGACATGGCTACCGCGCCGTCGATTACTCCGACAGCAAAGCGATGGCGATTGATTTTCTGCAGATCGACTCTGTCTTCATGCCGGTGCGCAAGGTGAACTACGCTGTGGAAGCAGCTCGGGTGGGCCAATTCCTGGAAAAAGATCGGCTAGTATTGGAAATCTGGACCAACGGCAGCCTCACCCCGCAAGAGGCCCTCAGCCAAGCGGCCCGCATTTTGGTGGGCTTGTTCGCACCGCTGCAGGAGGTCAGCTTCGATGCTCCTGTGCCGCCCAAGCCAGACGAGGACAACCAAAAAAACCAGATCCCCATCGAGGAGCTACAGCTCTCGGTACGGGCCTACAACTGTCTGAAGCGAGCTCAGATCAACACGGTGGCCGATCTGCTGCTCTATACCGAGGAAGATCTGCTGGAGATCAAAAACTTTGGCCAGAAGTCTGCCGAAGAGGTGGTGCAGGCTTTGAAAGCCCGCTTTGGTCTGACACTGCCCCGCACCCGCGAAAAAGGCAAGGCCTAGAGTTTAGGTTCCGTCTCAAGCATCTGCACCGCTAGCACAACCGCGTCAAAACGCAAGGATCCCCGAAGAGTGTAGGACACAAGACAGAGGTTACCATGCGCCACCGCCGTCGTACCCCCCACCTCAATAAGCCCGCCGACCAGCGCAAGGCCCTGATGCGGGCGCTGACCACGGCTCTGCTGCGGGAAGGGCGGATCACCACCACCAAAGCCCGCGCCAAAGCCATTCGGGCCACCACCGAGAAGATGATCACCCTGGCCAAAGAGGGATCCCTGGCGGCGCGGCGACAGGCGCTGGCCTACATCTACGACAAGGAGCTGGTGCGCTCCCTGTTTGAGCAGGCTCCTGAGCGCTACCGGGATCGGCCCGGTGGCTATACCCGCATCTTGCGCACCGTGCATCGGCGGGGGGATGGAGCAGAAATGGCGGTCATCGAGCTGGTGTAGCGGAAAGGGATCCATGCCGTACCGTCGCATTGCCCTGAGAATTCAGTACCTCGGCAGCAGGTTCTATGGCTGGCAGCGCCAGGCAGCCCGCCGTACCGTGCAAGGGGTGCTGGAGGAGGCGATTGCGTCGCGGGCGGGGCATCCGGTAACCCTCTATGGGGCCGGTCGCACCGATACGGGGGTTCATGCTGCAGGCCAGGTGGCCCACTTCGACACCACCTCCGGTATCCCTGCGGCGGAGTGGTCGAGGGTGCTGAACGACTGTCTGCCGGAAGATGTGGTAGTGCTGGCTTCTGCTCAAGTGCCTGACTCCTGGCACGCCCGCTTTTCGGCTCGCTGGCGCCGTTACCGCTACCTGATCCTGAACCGGGAGCGACCGGATGTGTTCTGGCGCCTCTTTAGCTGGCAAGTGCGTTGGCCTCTGCAGGTGGAGCCGATGGCGGAAGCCCTGAATTCCCTGCTGGGGGAGCACAGCTTGGAAGCCTTCCGGCGGCGGGGATCGGATCGGCCCCACTCGCGGGTACAGGTGCAGGAGGTGCTCTGCCAGCGGCTGGGGGACTTGATCAGCATCGAGGTGCAGGCCAGCGGCTTCCTCTACCGGATGATGCGGCTCTTGGTGGGATCCCTAGAGGTGGTGGGCCGGGGCCAGCTCAGCCCGGCACAGTTTGTCCACCTGTGGCAACACAACGACTGGAGCCAGATGCGCACCCGCTACAGCGCTCCTCCGCAAGGGCTGTGCCTGACGGATGTGGGCTATGCTGCGGATCCCTTCGGTCAACAGTTCGCCCACTCGCTGCCCTTTTGGGCCTTGCCCACAGAGCCTCCCTCCGCCCTCCGGTCGCCGGCTGCGTTGGCCCATTCCTGCGGTTGATCTGGGCGATCTCTAAGCTTGTCCTGATATGTTTCCTTGCCTGCCATGAACAAAACTCCCCTTCCCAACCCCGAAACTCTGGCGCCCCGCTGGTATCTGGTGGATGCTGCCAATCAGCGCCTGGGCCGCTTGGCCGCCGCTGTGGCCACCCTCTTGCGGGGTAAGCACAAACCGGACTTCACCCCTCACCTGGATACGGGGGACTATGTAATTGTGATCAACGCTGAGAAAGTGGTGGTCACCGGCAAAAAGCGCACCCAAAAGCTCTACCGCCGCCACTCCGGCCGTCCCGGCGGCATGAAAGTGGAAACCTTTGCCCAACTGCAGGCGCGGCTGCCGGAGCGGGTGGTGGAAAAAGCGATCAAGGGGATGTTGCCCCACACCCGGTTGGGCCGGCGGCAATTCACCAAGCTGAAGGTTTACGCCGGGCCAAACCACCCTCATGAGGCCCAGCAACCCCAGGTTTATCCCCTCAACACGATCCCAGGAGCCAAAGCATGACTCAAGCGAGCAGCCAACGAGCCGTTTATTGGGGAACGGGACGCCGCAAAACCGCCGTTGCCCGCGTGCGTTTGGTGCCCGGCACGGGCAAAATCATCATCAACGACAGGCCGGGAGACCAGTATCTGCAGTATCAAGAAGCCCTGCTGGCCAGTGTGAAGGGGCCGCTGGAGATCCTGGGACTGGAAAACTCCTACGACATCTTGGTGCGAGCCCATGGCGGCGGCGTTCACGGCCAGGCGGATGCGATCAAGCTGGGGGTGGCGCGCGCCCTCTGCGAGGTGGATCCGGCCAATCGCGGCCCTTTGAAAGTAGAGGGTTATCTGAAACGGGATCCGCGCGCCGTGGAGCGGAAGAAATACGGCTTGCGCAAGGCCCGCAAGGCTCCCCAGTACTCGAAGCGCTAGGGATCCCTGCCGTTGTTTTTAGAGGAAGATGTTGATAGACAAGGGTATAGAAACAGGCCCAGAGGAGGAAAGGGTTATGCCCAAGAAAGGATTGCACCCGCAGTGGTATCCAGAAGCCAAAGTCATCTGCAACGGCGAAGTGGTGATGACGGTGGGATCCACCAAGCCGGAGCTCAGGGTGGATGTTTGGTCGGGCAACCATCCCTTTTTCACCGGCAGCCAAAAGATCATCGACAGCGAAGGCCGGGTGGAGAAGTTCATGCGCAAATACGGCATGGGAGGTGGCAAAAAGGCCAAGTAGAGGTTCCCCCCTCCGGGTGTGGGCAACGCTTGGATCCCTGGGTATTGCGAGTCTATGGCTTCTGCTCAACTGATCGACCAGCTTAAGAATGTCGAAGCCACCTTTCAGGAGCTGACGGTGCGCTTGGCGGATCCGGACGTGGCCACGGATCCAGCTGAGCTGCAGCGGATTGCCAAGGCCCGCTCCTCCTTGGAGGCCACCGTCCAGGCTTTTCACGACTGGCAAAAGCTGAATCGCGATCTGCAACAGACGGAAGAACTTTTGCGGGAATCGGCCTCCGACCCGGAGCTGGAGGCGATGGCAAGAGCGGAACTTGAGCAACTGCGGGCCCGCCAAGAACAACTGGAGGAAAAGCTCACCCTGCTGCTGCTGCCCCGGGATCCCAACGACGACAAGAACATTATGTTGGAGATTCGCGCCGGCACCGGTGGGGAGGAGGCGGCGCTGTGGGCGGCGGATCTGGCCCGCATGTACACCCGCTACGCCGAAAAGCTGGGCTGGTCGGTGCGTCTGGCGAGCCTCTCGGAAGGAGAGCTGGGGGGCTACAAAGAGGCGATCCTGGAGATTCAAGGGGATCAGGTGTACAGCAAGCTCAAGTTTGAAGCTGGCGTGCATCGGGTGCAGCGGGTGCCCGTCACCGAAGCGCAAGGCCGTGTCCACACCTCGACGGCCACGGTGGCGGTGATGCCAGAGGTGGACGAGGTGGAGGTAGTCATCGACCCGAAAGACATCGAAATCAAAACGGCACGTTCCGGGGGGGCAGGCGGCCAAAACGTGAACAAGGTGGAGACGGCGGTGGATCTTCTCCACAAGCCCACCGGGATCCGGGTGTTTTGTACCGAGGAGCGTTCCCAGCTGCAGAACCGCCAGCGGGCCATGCAGATTTTGCGGGCCAAACTCTACGAGATGAAGCTGCAGGAGCAACAGGCCTCCATCAGCTCTGCTCGGCGCATGCAGGTGGGAACGGGATCCCGCTCGGAAAAAATTCGCACCTACAACTACAAGGACAACCGCGTTACCGACCACCGCCTCAACCAGAATTTCCCTCTGCAGCCCATCTTGGATGGGGAGCTGGACGACTTGATCCAAGCTTGTATTGGCCTTTACCAAAAAGAGCTGTTGGCGGAGCTATCCTAGGCCAGACTGAGTTACCGCCAGCGGATGGGATCCCTTCTCGAGGACCTTTCCTCTGTCGAGCTAGCGGTAGAATAAATACCCACGTCGAGTGCCTAAACCCCCATGCTGGCCGAATACCGCCAACACGCCGCTGCCCGCGAGGCCCAAGGGATCCC
>NZ_JANSHQ010000277.1:0-7933 GCF_047461715.1 Synechococcus sp. R8-2
GCTTATTATTGACTAGAGTCATCCTCTATCCTTGGTTGACCCTGGGCCTGCTGGTTCCTCTGGCCTATTGGTGTTGCTCTCGCTGGGTTTTTGCCCTGGCCGTGGTGAACTTTGGCCTGGCGTTGCAAGGGTTAGCCGAGCGTTTGGGCAGCTCTTTCCAAGGTTTAACCCTTTTGCATCTGCTTGGTGTTGCAGTTGTGTGGGGGTTGGGTCTGTGGCACCAACGCCATAAGCCTTGGCTAAGCCGGGTTTTAACTGAAGGAAGGGATCCAGAGCTTCCCGGCGAGCTGGAGCAAGGCTTGGATTTGGCCCCGACAGCCCAGAACTTGGCTCTGCTGGGGCTGGGTGTCCTGCTCTATGTCTGGAGCTTTGTCGGGACGTGGGTCGATCTTTCCGAGGATCCCCTCTGGAACGTTGGGGATCCCTGGGCGAGCTTGTCGGCAGTGGGGTTGCTGCTGCTGACGGGCTGGAGCTGGTGGCAGGGTTGGCAGGAGAAGAGATCCCAGCCCGTTTCGTCTTGGCTGAAGGATGCTGCTGTTCTGATTTCTCTGGTTGCCTTGGCGCTTTTGCTGGGGATCGGCAGCTCTGTGCCTTTGAACGTGACGGCAGGAGCAGCCTTGGTCCTCTTTGCCCCCTGGATAGTGACCTTGCTGTTGCTGGGGCTGTCAGCAGTGCTCTGCTGGGAAGGGCTACAGCAAGGGCGGCGGGGGCGCTTCTGGCAGGGACTGTTGGGGCTAACCCTGGTGGTGCTGACCCGCTTTTTCGAGTACCCAACCGGCCTGTTGGCCAAGTCGGCGGTGTTGGTGGCCTGTGGGATCGGGGTGATCTGGATTGGGCTGAAGTTTGAGCGGCGCATCTTCTCCAGATCCTAAGTTTTCTTTCCCTTCTGGGAAGCCAAGTCCGCTTGGTTTAATTTGGTTTAACTAAGCGCACCTTAAGGCAAAGACCTAAATTAAGCTTAATTAAATTTCACAAGGTTTGAGGAACCTGCTCGTATTCCGGAAAGTCTTTGCTACCAGATTATTTTTCCTCTCCGTCGGCTTTAGCTGTAACTGAGGAAGAACGGGCATCTCTATACTTTTAAGGTTTGGAGAACACAGATGAAAGCAGGGCTTCACTTGGGCATTTTGGCTCTACTACTCACACCGTTTTGGGAGAGTGGTTTTCTTCCAGGTACTGCCTTGGCTCGAGATCATTTTTTGGTGGCTCAGGCCCCGGAGCCAGCTAGGCAGCCTATGCCTTCTGTGCCTAGATCGATACCCTCCCCAGTTCCCATAGCTCCGGCAGAATCCTCAGAAACTGTAGATGAGCTATTCCGCCAGGTTCCTTTCCCCCTTTCGCCAAGACCTCTGCCTGGCCTTCCGTGCTCGAGACCCATGGTGTTGCGCTCAGTAACCCTCAGCGCTCCTCCGCCAAACCCTGCTTCCCCCCTGGAATCGGAGGTTCCACCCAAAGTTTGGGAAACTCTCCAGGGCCCTTTCGGGACAGTCAACTGGGGAGAGCCCCAACCAAATAAACTCTTTGCTCATACCTTCCAATGGAGCCCCCCTTGTAAAGCAGGCTGCCGGATGGGAGGCACCCTTACGTTTACCTATCGCAATAACTTGCAGGCAACAAGTAACACAACTCCTGATGCCGGGAACGACAAGTACTACCTATTCAACAGCGCGATCGGCGGGATTTCACCTCCAACTCAAGCAACCCAATCAGGGTTTTTGTATACTTTCCCAAGTCCGCCTACTTCCCCAATTCCGGCTGGCACAATCTTCACCAAAACTCTAACCCTCTCGCCGGCAGAGATTGCCAACAACCGAGTGACCTTAGTAGTTCAAGATGATACGGCGGTTTTGGAAGCTAAGCTAGAGCTTAGATACTGCTGCTGCGAATGCGAATTTCCCATTTGAAGTTGAGTGAAATTTGCCTTAGGGGGGACTTCCGTGCCCCCCTTTTCTTCAACTCCCCCTGGCTGCAGACCTCAAAGCTTACTCAGAAAGGGTGGAAAAGCCTAACGGCGGGCCTGGGCAAAAATGGCCTGCAAAATCTCGTCGGCCCCCTGCCGTTTTAGCTTTTCTGCCAAAGCTACCCCCACCGCTTCCGGGTCGGCTACGGATCCCATTTGGCTGTCGCGGATGAGCCGCCGGCCATCCAGCTCGGCCACCATACCGGTTAGGTGCAGCGCCTCCCCTTGGACTTGGCTGTGAACGCCAATGGGCACTTGACACCCTCCTTCCAAAGCCCGCAGGAAAGCTCGCTCTGCCAAGCAGCGGGCTGTGGCCTCCGCATCGGCCAAGGGTCGGATAAGCTCCAGAATCCGCTCATCTCCCTGCCGACACTCGATTCCCAGGGATCCCTGGCCAACCGCGTACAGAGACACGCTGGGATCCAACACCTCGTGGATCCGGTCGGCTTTGCCCAGGCGCTTCAACCCGGCCACTGCCAAAATAAGGCCGTCGTACTCTCCCCTCTCCAGCTTGGCCAAGCGGGTGTTGAGGTTGCCCCGCACATCCTTAAAGTGCAAGTGGGGAAAGGCATGGCGCAGTTGGGCCAGCCGCCGCAGCGATGAAGTGCCGATCACCGTCCCCTCTGGCAGGGTGGCCAGTCGGTAATCCCGGAACTTTTCCCCCACCACCAAAGCATCCAGGGGATCCTCCCGCCGCGTGATCGCCCCCAACACCAAGCCCTCCGGCAGGCGGGTGGGTAAGTCTTTAAGGCTGTGTACCGCCAAGTCGCTGCTGCCGTTGAGCAGGCTAACTTCCAATTCCTTGGTAAAAAGACCTTTGTCCCCAATTTTGGCCAGTGCCACATCCAGGATGATGTCTCCCTGGGTGGAAAGGGTGTTGAGCTCCAGGGGTAATCCCGGATGGTGTTCTTGCAACTGACCCATCACCCACTGGGTCTGCACCAAAGCCAACTCGCTTTTTCGAGAGGCGATCCGCACCGGCTTGGTGATCCCAGCAGAGGGTTTGGAGGGGGTCGAAGCCAGTTCACTCATGGCTGCCGCAAAAAAGAACACTGTCTCTCACGCTAGCCGAATCTGTGCCAGGGCAAGGCGGCGGCCTTTAAGATCCTTAACCAAAATTGCAGTTTCCCGAAATCAAGACTTTACCGCAGGGATCCCAGCCGGTAGGATAAGTAGATGGATTCTCCGGCTCGGCGGGGGAGGATCCGGTCTGTCAAGCTCCTCTTCCCCAACCCCAGAGCTTTTGAGGGGAGCTTTCTACAATGGGCACAAGCCCCTGGTTTGGTTGGTCGTCTGCCTGGATGAGTCTTATGGAAGAAAACAACGTCAGCAACGGCACTCAATTACTGCTCAAACGCAACATTCCCGTTAAGGTGGTGGTCACACCCCTTTGGAAAAAGGAAATGCAGGAGCAATTAGAGCGGCAGATCGAAGCCACCGATGCTCAGATGCAACAGCTGGAGTTTCAGGGCAAGCGGGCTATTGCCGAACTGGAGAAACAGAGCCCCAACCCCAACAGCCCCCAAGTGCTCCAACAGGTGGAAGCGGTGAAAAGCCGCGTGAATGAGCAGAAGATCCGGCTCTTGGATCAGAAAAACCAACTGTTGCAGCAGATCAACCAACTGAGCACCCTGGAGCTCAACCAAGAAGTGCTGCAGGGCAATGTGGAGAGCTTCTTCCGAGTCCAAAAAGGAGACAACCTGATCCAGAAAATGCAGGTCGAGATCCTTCTGGAAGATGGGGTGATCAAAGAGATTCGCGGTAACCCATAGGCTACTCACCCCCTTGCCGGAGAAGCGGCAGTCGGGATCCCCAATTTTTCTCGCCTGTAGGTTCTCGAGAACTCCGTTTCGCCAACACAATGGGTGACAATAGGTAACAACCTCTTAACAGCCTTTGGGTTAACGCTCGCACAGGCTGGCGAGGTTGGGTAACATTGCCGCCCGGGGGAGGATTCCCATGTCTGAGTTCGTCTGGTCAGAGCCAGAGCCTCTCGAGGATCTTCATCTTCCCGATTGGTTGCTCACCTCGGCCCAGCGCCGCCGTCTCAAGGCTCTGCTGGTTCTGGCCATGGTGTGGGGGTTGGTCAGCCTGATGCATGTGGTGCCGACGGCCCGTTGGATCACCGTTGGTTTGGCCACGTTCATGGTGATCCACATTAGCCGCTTATTTCGCCTGCAACCGGCGACCTCCCTGCCCCCTCTGAGACTTCCTCCTGCCGCTGCGACCCGCCGGGATCCCAGGTCAACAGATAACAGCGATGACCCTAACAACAATGACTCTGTCCTGCCAATGCAACGGGATGGGCAGAGCGGGCTTTCTGAGTTGGGCGGGCTGGCCTTGCCCCGTGTGGCTGTGTTGATCCCGGCCAAGAATGAGAGCGCAGTGCTCCCACGGCTGTTGCACAGCTTGACCCAGCTCCGTTACCCCACCAGCCATCTGGAGCTGTGGGCCATCGACGACAACAGCAGCGATGCCACCCCTGAAGTTCTGCGGGAAGCCCAAAAGCGGATCCCGCATCTGCGGGTTTACCGGCGGCAGCCGGGGCGGGGCGGGGGTAAGTCCGGCGCCCTCAACGAGGTACTGCCCCTCACCCAAGGGGAGATCATCCTGGTCTGCGATGCCGATGCTGTGGTGCCCTCGGATTTTCTTGCCCGCACTCTGCCCTTGTTTGTTCAAGTGGGAAGCCTGCGCAGCCGTTTCAGCAGACGGACGGTAGGCGCTGTCCAGGTGCGCAAGGCCCTGAGCAACCCCAACGTCAACTTCTGGACTCTGGGGCAGGTGGCGGAAATGGCCTCTGATGCTTACTTCCAGCAGCAGCGCGTGGCTGTGAGGGGTATTGGCGAGCTACGCGGCAATGGCCAACTGGTGCGGCGAGATGTTTTGGAAAAGTGCGGCGGCTGGAACGAGGCCACCCTCACCGACGACTTGGATCTCACCTTTAAGCTGCACCTGGCGGGCGTAGATATCGCCTTTCTGCCAGAGCCGGCCATCGTCGAAGAAGGGGTCACCTCTTGGAAAAGCCTCTGGCACCAGCGCTGCCGCTGGGCAGAAGGGGGCTACCAGCGCTATCTCGACTACTGGCCAGGGATCCTCGGTCGCCGGATGGGGATGGCCAAAACGGTGGATCTCTGGGCCTTCTTTATTTCTCAGTACTTGCTGCCGATGGCCTTGGTTCCCGACACCCTCTGGGTGCTGTTGACGGGCCACTCCTCGGTGCTGCTCCCCTTGAACGCTCTGGTGATGGGCTGCCTGACGGTGGCCTTTTACCGGGGGCTACGCCAGGTGGAGGGCTTGCGCGGACGGCGACTTTGGTGGCACACCGCCCTGGGCTTGGTCTACATGCTCCACTGGCTGCCGGTTATGATCGCCACAACCGCTCGCATGTGTGTACAGCCCAAGCGCCTAAGGTGGGTGAAAACTGTTCATCACGGCGCTTGAGGTCAGCAAGTTGGATCCAATCCTGCTATCCTAGTCAAGCACCTGCTCACGCCCTGCTCGACCATGGCCAGCCTCTACTACGACACCGACGCCAACCTGGAGCCTTTGGCCGATAAAACCGTTGCCATCATCGGCTATGGCAGCCAAGGCCACGCCCACGCCCTCAATTTGCGCGATAGCGGTGTCCAGGTCATCGTTGGCCTTTACCCTGGCAGCCCTTCCTGGCCCAAAGCCGAGCAAGACGGCTTAATGGTCAAAACGGTGGCGGATGCTGCCGCTGCCGCCGATTGGGTAATGGTTTTGCTGCCCGATGAAGTGCAAAAGGCCGTTTTCCAGGGCGAAATCCGTCCCCACCTGCAGCCGGGGAACGTGCTCCTCTTTGCCCACGGCTTCAACATTCACTTCGGGCAGATCCAGCCGCCGGCAGACGTGGATGTCATCATGGTTGCCCCCAAAGGCCCTGGGCACTTGGTGCGGCGCACCTACCAAGCGGGGGAAGGGGTGCCCTGCCTGTTTGCCGTCTATCAAGATGCCTCGGGAATGGCACGGGAGCGGGCCATGGCCTATGCCAAAGCCATCGGTGGCACGCGGGCCGGCATTTTGGAAACCACCTTCCGGGAAGAGACCGAAACCGACCTCTTTGGCGAGCAGGTGGTGCTCTGCGGTGGGCTGACGGCTCTGATCAAAGCGGGGTTTGAAACCTTGGTGGAAGCGGGCTACCAGCCGGAACTGGCCTACTTCGAGTGCCTGCACGAGGTGAAGCTGATCGTGGATCTCATTGTCGAGGGGGGCTTGGAGAAAATGCGCCACAGCATCTCCAACACGGCAGAATACGGCGACTACACCCGTGGCCCCCGCATCATCACGGAGCAAACCCGCGCCGAGATGAAACGCATCCTCGCCGAGATTCAAAGCGGCCAATTTGCCCGTGAATTTGTCTTGGAAAATCAGGCCGGCAAGCCAGGGCTTACTGCGATGCGGCGCCGCGAGGCCGAACACCCCATTGAACAGGTGGGCAGGGAGCTGCGGGCCATGTTTAGCTGGCTAAAGAAATAGGTCGGATATCTGGAGCTGAGGGTAGACCATCTCTGTGCTGGATCTGAAGCTGCTGCGGGATCGCCCTGAACAAGTACGCCAAGCCCTGCAAAATCGCCGGGCCACAGTCGATCTGGATGGGATCCTGCAGTTGGATCGGGAGCGGCGGCAGTTGGAGGCCCGCAAGGGATCCCTGCAGGCCGAAAGCAACAGCCTCGGCAAAAAAGTCGGCGAGATCCTCCGCCAGGGGGCGGATCCCCAAGGCCCCGAAGTGGCGGCCCTCCGGCAGCGGGGGGTGGATCTCAAGGCCGAGATTGCCCAACTGGAGCAGCAGGAACGGGAGCTGGAAGAGGAGATTCGTGCTCGGCTGCTTACCCTGCCCAATTTGCCCCTGCCCAGCGTGCCGGTTGGCCGAGATGAGGCCGACAATGTAGAGGTGCGCCGCTGGGGTGAGGAGCTAAAGCCGGCCCATCCTGTCCTTCCCCATGACGAGATTGCCGAAAAACTGGGGTTGCTGGAGATTGGCCGTGCGGTCAAAGTGGCCCAAAGCCGCTTTGTGGCTATGGTAGGGGCGGGCGCGGCCCTGGAACGGGCTTTGATTGCCATGATGCTGGAGCGCCACGTTGCAGCCGGCTACACCGAGGTGATCCCACCCTTTTTGGTCAACAGCGCCGCTTTGCAGGGGACGGGGCAGTTGCCCAAGTTTGCCGAAGACAGCTTTCGCTGTGCTGACGACGACCTGTGGCTGATCCCGACGGCGGAAGTTCCCCTTACCAATCTGTACCGGGATGAGGTAATCCCTGCGGAGTCCCTCCCTCTTTACTTCTGTGCTTACACCCCTTGTTTTCGCCGTGAGGCGGGCAGCTATGGCCGCGACACCAAGGGGCTGATCCGGTTGCACCAGTTTCAAAAAGTGGAGCTGGTCAAGGTCACTCGCCCAGATCAATCGGAAGCCGAACACGAGAAGCTGGTGCAGGATGCCGAGGCCATCTTACAGATGCTGGAGCTGCCCTACCGGGTGGTGGAGCTGTGTAGCGGCGATTTGGGCTTTGCGGCAGCCCGCTGCTTTGACTTGGAGGTGTGGTTCCCCTCCCAAAATCAATACCGCGAGATCTCCAGTTGCTCCAACTGCTGGGACTTTCAGGCCCGCCGTGCCAACCTGCGCTACAAAGAGACTGGCCAGAAAGGCACCCAGTTAGTTCACACCCTGAACGGCTCTGGCTTGGCGGTGGGGCGCTCTCTGGCTGCCCTGCTGGAAAATCACCAACAGCCGGATGGCTCGATTCGCATTCCCAAGGCGCTGCGTCCCTTTCTCAGCTCCCGGTTTCTCTCGGAAGACGGGATCCTCATTCCTGCTGCCTGAGCTCAAACTCAACCCAGTTTGATTGAGACTCGATTGAGACGCTCCTGCCCACCCGGCAGACGCCCTTATCTTTTCTGCAGTTTGGAAATGAATCAGCTTGACCTGCTCCTCGCTCTACAAGGATGAGGATCCCT
>NZ_JANSHQ010000278.1:0-2164 GCF_047461715.1 Synechococcus sp. R8-2
TGGAGCAGATCATCCAAACCCCTTGAGGGATCCCAGCTTTTTTTGACCTCTGTTGGTTCAAGTCCAACCCCCCAGCGATGAGGAGCACCCTGTTGGCCTCTACTTTGCCCAACTCCATGACGCTCCGCACCTTGCTCGGCCAAAACGGCGAAACTCGCTATTTTGTCAGTGGTGAGGTACAGGTGGAAGCCGGGGCGGGGATTGGGGCAGGGGTGCTGCTGCGGGCCAACCCCGGCTGTCGAATTCACATCGGGCGCGGCGCGTGTATCGGCATGGGATCCGTCCTGCACGCCTGTGGGGGATCCCTCATCGTGGAGGCGGGCGCAACCTTGGGAATGGGGGTGCTGGTGATCGGGCAGGGCACCATCGGCAAAAACGCCTGCATCGGCTCAGAAACCACAGTGCTGAATTGTTCGGTGCTCAGCCAAGCAGTCATTCCCCCCGGCTCGCTGCTCGGGGATCCCACCTATGGTTTCGATCTCCAGGAGGCGGGCGGCAGCAAGCTCACCCCGGCAGAACCCTCGCCGGCGGAAGTGGAAGGGGCTCAAAAGACGCTGCCTGAGCCGTCTCCCCCACCCAGTTCTCCGGTGGCCAATGTTGAAAAGCAAACCCGCCGTTGGCAGGAAGCTGCCGAGCAAACCCAAGAAAAGTCCGGTTCCCCAAGGACCAAAACGCGCAACCTCAACGGGATCCCTGGCCATTCGGAATTGGATCGCCTCTTGGGCAAGATTTATCCCTATCGACAGGTGCTCTCCTCTGGGGATGGCCGGCTCTGATGGCTAAACTGGCGTGAGTAGTTAGGATGCCGATGTCAACCTCCCTGGGCCTGATTCAGACGCGCAGCTTTCCGGTCATCGTGCGCATTGCCGACGCTATGACCAAGTCGGCAGGCGTGACGCTGATCGGCTTTGAGAAAACCTCGGGGGGCTACTGCACAGCCATTGTGCGGGGGGGAATTGCCGATGTGCGCATTGCCATTGAGGAGGGCATTGAGCTGGCCCGCCAGTTTGACCAAGAGGAGATCTCCAGTTTGGTGATCCCGCGCCCCCTGCCCAACTTGGAAGTGGTACTGCCGATCAGCAGCAAGCTGTCTCAACTGGCACAAAACCGCGGCTACAGCCGCCTCAGTAACTTGGCCGTGGGCCTGCTGGAAACTCGCGGCTTCCCGGCAATGGTGGGAGCTGCCGATGTCATGCTCAAAACCGCGGATGTCCAACTGGCGGCCTACGAGACCATTGGGGATGGCCTATGTACGGCCATTATCCGCGGTACAGTGGCCAACGTGGCCATTGCCATCGATGCCGGCATGTACGAAGCAGAGCGCATTGGGGAATTGCACGCGGTGGCAGTGATCCCCCGCCCTCTGGACGAACTGGAGCAAGCGCTGCCCGTGGCCAGTTGTTTTGTTGCTCAACCGGTTACCCTGCCGGTAACCCTTCCTCAAGTTCAGGAACAGGAGGTGCAGCGCAGCGATACAGCTGTGGAACGGATCCCTGTTTATCTGGAGCCGCCTGAAACTCCCTAGCCCCCTGAGCAATCCATCTGTTGCCCAAGAAAGCCGAGCAGGGCAGAGGGGAAAAATGCTAGGCTACTGGAAGACCTGGGTCCGTGCAGCTCCGACGCCCAAACCGTGTCAGGATCGGAAGATAGCAGCACCACGGGATGCTCAGAGCAGGCGCGTCAACCCGGGTCGCCCTTTGCTACCCCACTTTCCTCTCTGCTGGGTCATTCCCCTTCTCGCCTTTCTCCCCCTTGTCCTAGCAATGTCCGAGACAGACAATCCCCTCGCCAACTGGGCTCAAAAGGCTTTCTACCTCGGCATGGGTCTGGCCGCTGTGGCCGCGGATAATGCTGCCAAGGTGGCCAGCAAAGCGGGTAGCCGTCTGATGGAATTGCGCAAGCAGGCGCAAGCTTTGGTGGACGAGCTGGTGGAGCGGGGGGCGATGACCGCTGAGGAGGCGCGGGCTTACATGGATGCCATCGCTGCCAACGCCAACCGCAAGGGGGAATACAGACAAACTGCCGGCCCCCGCAAGATCACCATTGATGACATTAGCGATACCGAGGGCGAGGCAGGCACGGCCATCGAACTTTCGGAAGCGGCCCGTCTGCGCCAGAAGATCGCCGAATTGCAAGCTGAGTTGGATCGCCTCAAGGGCAAATC
>NZ_JANSHQ010000279.1:0-2160 GCF_047461715.1 Synechococcus sp. R8-2
CGGATCCCCAAAACGGCCAACCCCCTTGCAGCGGCATCGAGATCTACACCGGCAACGGCAAGGGAAAATCCACCAGCGCTCTGGGGCGGGCTCTGCAAGCCATTGGGCGCGGCATCAGTAAGGATCTCTCCCATCGTGTACTGATCATGCAATGGCTGAAGGGGGGAACGGGCTACACCGAGGATGCAGCCATTCGGGCCCTGCGGGAAAGCTACCCCGATTTGGTGGATCACCAGCGCTGCGGTCGGGATGCCATTGTCTGGCGGGGCAAACAACAGGAAATCGACTATGTAGAAGCGGAGCGGGGCTGGGAGTTGGCGCGGGCGGCCATCGCTTCTGGCCTGTACAAAACCATCATCCTGGATGAGCTGAACCCGACAGTGGATCTGGAGCTGTTGGACGTGGAGCCGATTGTCCAGGCTTTGCTGCGCAAGCCGCGGGACACGGAGATCATCATCACGGGGCGCTGCCATGCCCCCTTACCTTACTTTGAGCTGGCCTCTGTCCACTCGGAAATGGTGAGCCACAAGCACTATGCCGAGCAGGGGGCCGATCTGCGGCGCGGGGTGGACTATTGATGGGATCCTTCGCAGCGTTCTCAGCCAATTCTGCTCTCTCTTGGCCTCCAGACCCCAGGACTCTGGCCCAGTTGTTGCTCACCCTTTTCCAGACGGAAGTGTGGGTGGAGGGCAAGGAGCACGTTCCCGCCGGCCCGCTGGTGGTGGTGAGCAATCACCGCAGTTTTCTGGATGCGCCGGTGCTGATCGCGGGGTTGGACCGACCGATTCGCTTTGCCTGCCATTACTACCTGGCTCAGGTGCCGCTGCTGCGGGAAATCGCCCTGGCTTTGGACTGCATTCCCCTCAAGCAGGGATCCCGGCAGCAAATCCATTTTTTTCGCCAGGCGCAGGCCAGTTTGGCAGCGGGGGTGGGTGTGGGGATCTTCCCAGAAGGGGCGGAGCAGATCACCCGTGAGACCTCGCCTGGGGAGGTGGGGCGGTTTCAGCCAGGTTTTGCCCACCTGGCGCTGGCGGCAGCGGTGGATCCCTTGCCGATTCTGCCGGTGGCGGTGTGGGCGCAGGAAGAATGGCGGGGAGTAGATATTCCTATGGCTTTTTTCCGCTGGTTTGACCCCACTGAACCCCGATTTCAACAGGAAGGGGGACATCCGGTGGTGTTGTATCGGCGGGTGGTGCTCAGGGTGGGATCCCCCCTTTGGGTGGGCAGGAAGCAGCGCCAGGGATCCCGACGCGAGCGAATGCAGGTCATTCAAGAGCTAACTGCAGCGGCCCGAGAACAGGTGCGATTGGGATTGGCAGAGAGATGAGAAAGTTGAGTGGCGAGCCGGTAGCATCTGCCTCTAGCTTGGTCAGCCCGGCAACGGGAGCGGTCGGTCAGGAGCGGCCCCTGCTGCTGTATTTGCCCGGTATGGATGGCACAGGTACGTTGTTTTACCGGCAGGCGCAGGCTCTGCAGCGGGAGTTTCGCATTCGCCCCCTGAGTTTGAACCACCCGGAAGCGGGGGATAGCTGGGAAACCCTGGCCGATTGGGTGGGATCCCAGCTAGAAGCGGGGGCGTACTTGTGTGGAGAATCCTTTGGGGCCTGCCTGGCCTTGTTGGTGGCCGCCCAATGGCCGGAACGGTGCCGCGGCCTCATTTTGGTCAATCCAGCCTCGTCGCTGCGACGTAGGCCCTGGTGGTGGGCAGGGCATGTTCTCCTGCCCTTTTTGCCGCCGGCGCTCTATCACCAGTTGTCGGAGCGGGGGTTGGGGGTTTTGGCGGAGCTCAGCCAAATGGAGCCGCTCGATCAGGAGCGGCTGCGCCAGGCAGTTCACAGTGTTGAACCCACAGTAGCTGCTCGGCGCTTGGCTTTGCTGGGATCCTTTGCTGTGGAGAAGCTGCCCCTGGAGTCGATGACCCTGCCAACTTTGCTGGTGGCGGGGGGGCGGGATCGCCTGTTGCCCTCGGTGCAGGAGGTGGGCTGGCTGGCGGAACGGCTGCCCCAGGCGCAGGTAGAAATCTCGCCCCAGAGCGGCCACGCTTGCCTGCTGGAGCGGCGGATGAACCTGCGGCGTTACCTGCTCAAGCCGGATGGCCTTTTTGCCCCTCTGCTGCTCAATTCTGCTTCGGCCCATTGAGCATGGAGAGGGATCCCCACA
>NZ_JANSHQ010000280.1:0-1974 GCF_047461715.1 Synechococcus sp. R8-2
TGCGGATCTCGGTGGGTTAACGGCCAAAAAGAAGGGATTAGCAAGGGAGAAATGCTGCTGTCTGCCCTGCAATCTCAAACCCTCAATCCTCAACTGACCCTGAAGCCGGTTGCCTGTATGAGCGGCTGCAGCCATGCTTGCGTTGTTGCGTTGGCAGCACCTCAAAAGATGACCTATGTTTTTGGAGATCTCGATCCAAAAGATGTGGATCTCATTCTGCAGACAGCAGAGCTCTACCTCACCAAGCCAGATGGGATCCTACCCTGGGCCGAGCGCCCTCTCAAAAAAGGGGTGATTGCTCGTATTCCACCACTGCACTGAGGAGCTTTCTCATGGCCACTTTTACCCCCTGGATAACCCCCCTCCATCAAGCTTGGCAGGAAGTTTCTCTGACGGGTTGGACAACCCTTTATGAAGGGATCCCTGCCCACATCGACTGCTTGGGGCCGTTGCTCTACGAGCTGTTTCAAGAGCACTGGGCCGAGATCCAGGTGGGCCATGTGGCGGAAGGCGGGGTGCTGGAGCTGGCTTTCAAGAAACCTCCAGCTTTGTGCGTGCTCTACGATGGCTATCTAACCGTTGCCACCGAAACTTGGCACCTGCATTTGTGCCTGGAGGAGCACCAAGGCGGCCCCCATCGCAAGACCCCACCCGAGCTGCGCCGCAAAAGATTGGTTAGCCGTGCTGCTCTCTACCGGCGCCTCAATCCCCAAGGTCAGCCCCGCATGTGGGGGATCCAATTCTGGAATGGAGCAGAAGAGCCTTTGCTGCAGATTTTTCTGCCCAGCCCCTTTTTGGGGCCAGAGGAAGACTACCTGCCGGAAGGCAAAGCAGATTACCAAAAGCTTTCTCTTTACGAGCGCATCCGCGCCATCTATGTGCAGGGGAAAGAGCGGATCCCCTATGAGGATAACCCTCTTAAACGTCCCTACCTTGCCGTCTGTCGTTCCAGCCGTTGTTATCCTTCCCGCAACTACCAACCGGTTGTGGAAGCTCTGGAATCGGCTCTTCGAGAAGCCAACCTGGACGTACAGGTTATCACCTCAGGCTGCTTGGAAGTTTGCCAACAGGGGCCCGTGGTTTTTTACTCTGGGGATCGCACCTGGTACAAGCGGGTTACTCCCCAAGTAGCTCGGCAAATTGTTTTTGAGCATTTGCTTAATAGCTGTCCTCTGAAAGACCACCTTTTTCCAGGAGATTAAAGCATGATTGGCCTGCAATCGAGTGCTCAACCTATCCCCAGATCTTGCCGCTTGATCTCAGCCCCACTTTGGATACAAGCTGCTCAAGATTTGGCCCAAGGCTGGTTCTGGCCCAGCTTGTTTACCACCGTCGGCTGTCTCAGCAATATTGCTTATACATGTACCCTTCCTTTTGTAACTGTTGGTATTGTTGCAGGCACAACTTTAACCCGCCAAAGGGCAATCATTAGTGCTTTGATGATTTGGCTGGCCAACCAAATCTTTGGCTACACCTGGCACAACTATCCCCGCACTCCCGATTCGTTTGCCTGGGGGTTGGTGCTGGGGATCGGCACGGTGGGGATTGCTCTTGCTGGCGGTTACCGACCTCTGTTTTCTCAGTCCAAGCCGCTTCGGCCAAGGCAACTGCTGCTGAACTATCTCTGGATCCCGGCCATGCTCATCTTGGGGTTTCTGGCTTTTGAAGGGCTGATTTTGGCAGCCGGCCTGGTCTTGGGGGGAACGGAGGGCTTGACCCTGCCCATCCTGGGCAAAATCTGGTTGCACAACTGGCTGTGGACAGGACTTTGGATTGGGATCCACACCCTGCTGGTGTGGGATAGAGGACACCGCCGGGTGTGGCTGGGAGAGGGGAAACTTCGGTAAGCCGCCCCCGTACAGGCCCTTCCCATCCCGTCAGCGGTGCGGAGTACCTTTGCAGTGATCTAGAGCATCCCCAAGAGGGATCCAGGCCAAAATAGGGGCGACCTATGTGGGAGGGGATCCCTTTGCA